>DAOUWN010000009.1 GCA_030667105.1 Deltaproteobacteria bacterium | reverse complement strand
TTGATGTCTTCGCCCATGATCGCCACACCCACGTTGTCTTCTTCCAGATTGAGGACGAGGCCCATGATCCCGTGGGGAAATTCAAGAAGCTCCATGGACATGGCCTTTTCCACGCCGTATACCCTGGCGATGCCGTCACCCACTGACAAGATGGTACCGGTTTCGCTCACGTCCACCTTCTTGTCGTAGTCCTTGATCTGACCCTTGATAATGTCGCTGATTTCTTCGGCTCTAATTTCCATCAGATTCCCTCACCCCTTTGCAAAGATTCTTTTAAACTTATAAGCTGCGTTCTCACGCTTCCATCCAAAACCAAATCCCCGATCTTGGTCACCACGCCCCCGATCAAGTCCGGGTCGACCCTGGTCTCCATCACCACATCTTTGCCTGTCTTTTTGGACAGGGCGGCCCGGATTTTTTCAACGCTTTCTTCAGGCAGCTCCACGGCTGACACAAGATCGGCTCGGACAATGTTGGCGAGTTCGTCGGTCAGCTTCTCATAGAAAGTAGATATGTCCTTCACGTACTGGATCCTGCCCTTGTCAAATAACAGGGAAAAAAAGGACGCCATCACCTTGGACGGGCCGAAACGTTCCACAACAACCTGTAAGACCTTCTTGCGACCTACAGCATCATACAAGGGGTTGGAGATGGCTTGCTCCAACTCCTTGTGTTCTTCGAGGAGCTTTGCAAAACCCGCCAACTCTTCTTTGCATGTCTCTGCCTGGCCGTCTTCCCTGCCAATGGACAACAGCGCCTTGGCATACCGTCTAGCAATCCTTAGACTTATCACTGGGCTACCACCACCTTTGTCAAGTATTCGCCAATAATACGTTCCTGATCTTCGTCCTTGATCTTCTTCTTGATCAACGCCTCTGCCATGGTCACAGCCTGCTCGGCCATCTCCGCCTTCAACTCCTGTCTGGCCTTCTGAAATTCATGCTCAATGTTCTTCTTGGCCTGTGCCTGGAGTTTTTCAGCTGCGACCTTTGCCGCCTCAATGATTTTTGCCTTTGCGATTTCACCGTCCTTCACATACTCGGCCATGATTTTTTCCACTTCTTGGTCGAGTCGGGCCAGCGTTGCCTTATATTCGGCAAGCTGCTTTTCAGCGTCCTGCTTCTGTTGTTCCAGATCATCCAACTGGTCTCTGATCCCTTGTCGGCGCGATTCAAGGCCCTGGGCAATCGGCTTTCTTAAAAGAAAAATCAGCGCTCCGGCAAGGACCGTGAAGTTCATTATCCGCCAGATCAGATCCTTGCCCTTGTCAAAGCTGCTTTCTCCGCCCTCAGAGGAGGCCAAAACCGACCCAACAGCAAACAGAACCGAAACAACGACCAAAAGGCCGACAATATAGCGAACCTTCCCCGTCCTGACAAACACACTCATGATACAGCCCTCCCGAGTATCTTTTCGGCAATCGCAGACGAGAAAGCCTTCACTTCACTCTTTAGTTTGTCCCTGGCGGCCCCTGCATCCTTGGCAATCTGAACCCGTACCGCCTCCAGGTCCGCTTGCGCCTTCTGGTTGATTTCGTCTACAAGCCGCCTTTCCTCCTCCTGGCCGGCCTCCTTCAGGGCCTCTTTTTGCTGATGCCCCTTCATCTTGGCTTCACCGATCTTTGTTTGAAATGTCTGCATGGTTTCGGCGGCATCCTGTTGATCGCCCTTAATAGATTCCTCGGCGCCCTGGATTTTTTTCTTTCTTTCGATGAGTATTTTGCGGATAGGTTTATAGAGGACGGCGTTGAGGATGAAAATCAGCGCAATGAAGTTTGCCATCTGGAGAAATAAAGTCCAATCAACACTAATCATGACCGACTCCCACTTTCTTCTCTTGATCGTTTAGGAAATTTCAAATGAACATGACAACATATGCACCAAAAAACTGCCCGTCTATACACCACGACGGGCAGCTTGTCAAAGGTTTTTTTCTATTATTTTTGAGTCACGTCTGCCATTCAGCCAAATTGATCGTCTTTGCTCCCCCATCATCATTGGCTTTCATGGTGCAGTTGCCGTGGAAAACCACCCCGGCCTCAATAACAACCACCGGACAATGCAGGTCACCAAAAACGCGGGCCGGTGGATGCAACTCAATACAGTTTGTGGCTCGGATATTGCCGCTAACCTCTCCTCTCACGGTGGCAGTGTGCACCAAGATATCAGCATTAATGACCGCTTTTTCCCCAACGATCATCATTCCATCCTTGCTTTCTATTGTCCCGGTAAAATGTCCGTCCAGTCTCACGGTCCCCTCAAATGCGAGCTTGCCTTCAAGTGTGGTCTCCGGACCCAGGAACGTCTGTATTTCTTTCCCTGTTTTTTTCATGTTGCCCTCTCTTTCTGCGAAGCCGTCAATCCTTGAACATGAATCTGCGCATACTGATATTCATAAGAATTCCGATCCCAAGCATGGTGGCCACCAGCGACGAGCCGCCATAGCTGATTAGGGGCAGAGTTACACCCACCACTGGCAGCAACCCCAGGGCCATTCCCACGTTTATGATGGCCTGCCAGAACACCATACTGGTAATACCCACAGCCAAAATGGTTCCGAAAGGCTCTTTGGAACGCATTGCAATACTTAACCCCCAAATGATTAACAAGAAATACAGTGTCACGACCACGGCCGAACCCAAGAAGCCCCACTCTTCGGCCAAGACAGAAAAAATGAAGTCCGTGTGCTGCTCAGGAAGGAAGGAAAGGGCGTTTTGGGTCCCCTTCAAAAATCCCTTGCCCAAAACCATGCCGGAACCGACAGCAATCTTCGACTGAATGACATGATACCCGGCGCCCAACGGGTCTGTTTCGGGATTCCAAAATGCTGAGATACGCTGTTTCTGATATTCTTTTAGGAAGAACCATGCCACCGAACACACGAATACACCAGCGCCGGTCAAGAAGATCATGGATCGACGTTCAATCTTCACAAAGAGGGTCATAGACCCTGCGATCAGAAGCACAACAAGACCTGTGCCTAAGTCCGGCTGTCTCGCAATTAAGATAAACGGGACCAAGGTCCAGACAAGGGGTTTCCAAAGACTCTTGAGAGTGAAACCTTCTTCAGAGCAACGATCCGAAAAATATCTTGCCAAAACAATAACCACAGCAATCTTGACTATCTCTGAGGGTTGAAACGACAATGAACCCACGACAAGCCAACGCTGAGAACCGGATACCTCTTTTCCCGCAAAGGCCACTGCCAACAGAAGCGCAACGGAAAAGGCATATGCGACCCCACCCCACCGGTCCAGCCACTTGTAATTGAAAAGAAACATTGCAACCATGGCGGCGATTCCCATGCCAAACCAATAGGTCTGCTTAAGGTACACGGGGCTCGTCAAATCAGCCACATGCGCACTGGCATTTACCGCGCTGTAAAGCGTGAGGATGCCGATGGCCTCAAGAACCAGTGCCAAGGCCAATAACACCCAATCAAAGTGTTGAACCAATCTTCGATCAAACATCGATCAAATTCAGGAATTGCGAATTCAGGAATTTAGGAATTGAATGAGTTGTTCAATCCCTAAATCACCTAATCCCTTAATCCCTTAATCCCTTAATTCTTAAATCCCTAATCCCTAAATCCCCAAATATGTCTTAATCATCTCCCTGGCTATGGGTCCTGCAGCGCTTGAGCCGTGGCCGCCGTGTTCCACGAGCACGGCAACGGCAATTCGGGGGGTCTCTACTGGCGCAAAGGCCACAAACCAGGCATGGTCGCGAAGACGAAAGGGGATATCCTCAAGAGGCTTTTCCACGTGGTCTTTCTCCATGGAAACGACCTGGGCCGTGCCAGTCTTGCCGGCAACCTCGACGCCACGCACACGAGCAATCCAACCAGTCCCTTCACGATTGTTGACCACATCAACCAGACCTTTCCTGAGAAGCTCGAGCGTTTTGTCAGAAGCCGCAAGCTTTCCCACAGGTTCTGCCGCCCCAACCTTGACCAATGAGCCGTCCACGCCCCGTATCCGCCCTATGACCAACGGTTTGTAGCTCGTTCCACCATTGGCCACAGCAGCAACCAGAGAAACCATCTGAATGGGCGTAACCAGGTTAAACCCCTGGCCGATTGCCACAGAAAGGGTCTCGCCTCCTTGCCAAGGCACGCCTATCTTCCTCAACTTCCATGCCGAGCTCGGTACCAAGCCAAGGGCCTCATTGTCAAGTTTGATCCCTGTAGGCATACCGAGACCGCAGGAAGTGGCAAATCGGGCCAGACGATCTACTCCCAATTTTTCTCCAACTTGAAAAAAAAAGACGTCACAGGACTGGGCCAATGCATCTATGATGTTGACGGAGCCGTGCCCTCCCCTCTTCCAGCATCGAAACGTGCGGTTGCCACACCTGTAATAGCCAGGACAGTAAAACTTCGTATCTTCGTTGATTACGCCTTCCTCCAATGCAGCTATAGTCGTCACGATTTTGTATATGGAGCCAGGAGGGTACTGACCCTGAATAACCTTGTTCCCCATGGGGTGCAACTCGTTGGCAGCAAGTTTGTTCCACTCCTCAAAGGTCATGCCCTCCACAAAGGCATTCGGGTCAAAGGCGGGGCTGCTCACCATGGCAAGGATATGGCCATTGGACGGATCCATGGCTACGCCTGCGCCCACCTTTTCAGCAAACATCTCCTCGGTTTTTCTCTGAAGTTCAAGATCCAGCGTCAAGTATACATTTTTCCCCGGCACTGCCTGTACAGTCCCAAGAACCCTTGTAACCTGGCCAAGGGCATTGACCTGGACCTGCATTGTTCCAGGCTCACCGTGGAAGAACGACTCGCAGTTTTTCTCGACTCCGAACTTTCCGATAAAATCCCCGCTTCTGTTGTGTGGAAAGCGCCCACTCTTGAGTTCCGCTTCGCTGATCTCGCTCAGATATCCGATCAGATGAGAGGCCTGCTTCCCCTCAATATAATGACGCATGGGTTCAATGGTTATGAAAATACCCGGAAGATCCAGTTTATGAGCCTCCACAACTGCCACGGAATCGCGGCTGAGGTCACGTTTAAGAAGAATCGGTTTGAACGAAGGATACCCCCTTGCGCCATCGAGTTTTGCCAGCATCGGCTGCGGTTCTTCTCCAAGGAATTCTGCCAACCTGAGAAGCACCTCTTTCGGATTCTTGGCGTCTTCTAAGACAATCGACACGCTGAAGGACGGTCTGTTGTCTACCATGAGGACCCCGTTGCGGTCGAAGATTAGGCCCCGAGCAGGAGGTATGTTTTGTAGCCTGACACAGTTGTTTTGAGATTGTCGCCTAAATTCAGCCCCTTTTACGACCTGCAAGTAATAGAGCCGCGCCAGAAGAACCAAAAAAACCGCAAAAACGCAGATCAGCGTTCCAGACAACCTCTGTTTGTACCAATCGCTGTCAACTGTCTTCAGATACGTGTGGTTCATCGGACCGTCAGATTCTGTCTGTATTTCTCACCATCTAGCGCCATGGTCTCCGCTCGTGGTTGGATCTTTTCCAAACCCATTACGATGGCCGGACCCGTAATCGCAGCGAAAATTGTCTGCCACATGACAGGCGCGATTCGACAAGCCAACAGGGAAACCTCATTACCGGGGATAATCGAAAAAACAAAAAATATCATATGCTCTGCCAATACGCCCAGAGCAATCAGCATGGATCGGAACATGCTGCCCTGCACATCAAAGTAGTTTGAGACCCCCTTGACCACTATGAATATCCAGAAATACACGGAAAGATACAGACCAAAGTGGCTTCCTGAGAAGAGATCCATAACAAAACCAATGATCAGAACCAGTATGGCGGCTGTCCTCGCTGGCAAATTAAGGCGCACAAAAACCACCATCGGAATCAGAAGGTCATAGAATATGCCTTGAAAGAGGGATAGCCTCAGGATCGTCGTCTGACCGACAATTGTGGCAAGTCCGATAGTGGCATAAAGCAAAAAGGTTTTCATGCTGTTACTCGACAATCACCAAGACTTCTTCCAATCTTGCAAAATCGACGTAGGGCTGTACACTGACGACCTGAAAAATGCCGGGCTGCCCCTTGGATATTTCCTTGACAGAACCCACACGAAGGCCTTTTGGAAAAAGCCCGTCGAGCCCGGATGATACGACCGTATCTCCAGTGCTGATGTCCGCTTTTCTCAAAACATATTTGAACCGACACATCTCATCAGTCTCTCCCTCAACAATGCCTCGTGTCCTGGTTCGTTGCACAAGGGCATCCACGGCGCTGCTGCGGTCAATAATCAGCATGACCTTTGAATAACGGTACGACGCTGAGACAATTTGACCTACAATACCTTCCGGGGCGATCACCGGCATGCCCTTGGCAACGCTGTCATGTGTTCCCCTGTTGATGATAATAGTCTTAAACCATTCCGAAGGATCAAGTCCAACGACCTCTGCCGAAATGAGACGATGAGGAATGGCAGTTTTTGTCTCCAGAAGCCTTTGTAGACGCTCACGTGTGCGCTCGGATTCAACGTATTTACTCTTTTCCAGGTTCGCCTTGGCAAGCAGATCCTCCAGGTGATCACATTCCTGTCTCACATTCACCAAATAGAAATAGTGATTCCATACATGTTCACAGAACCGGATGACCCGAGTCACGCCTTCCTGAAACGGCGCAATCCCAGCCATTACGATTCTGTCAACTATGGTGTTGCCATGACGATGTTTCGCGCTGATGGAAAGGAAGATGATGTTAGCAAGGACAAAAATTATTAGGCAAAAAATGACTAGTAGTCTTTTTGAAAACATGGGAACAGCCGGAAAAGGACTTGAGTGAGCAACCCGCCATACGATGATTTCCGGGCATCTCTGCTACTGGATCGTCACCTCTCTCAAGAGGGAGATCTCCTCCAAGGTCTTGCCTGAACCGAGCACCACCGTGGATAGCGGGTCATCGGTCACTGTAATGGGCAGAGAGGTCTCTTCTCGAAGCAACTTGTCCAAGTTCTTCAGGAGGGCGCCGCCGCCGGTCATGACGATGCCCGTGTCAACGATATCTGCAGCCAGCTCCGGCGGAGTCTGTTCCAAAGCTGTTTTGACGGTTTCAACAATAGCCTCAATCTGCTCGGCAATAGCTACACGTAGCTCTTCGGAATCTATGGCCAGAATCTTTGGGATACCGGACACCAGGTCCCTGCCTTTAACTTCGATGGTTTCTATGTTTTCCGGATCAGGGTACGCATTACCAATGGTCGTCTTGATAATTTCCGCCGTTCTTTCTCCAATCAGAAGATTATACTTCCTTTTAATGTACTGCACTATGGCCTCGTCCATCTTATCTCCGCCTATCCGTATGGAACGGCTGTAGACGATACCTGCAAGGGATATGACGGCGACCTCGTTCGTTCCGCCTCCGATGTCAACAACCATATTGCACGTAGGTTCCGTAATTGGAAGACCGGCCCCTATGGCTGCCGCCATAGGCTCTTCAATGAGAAACACCTCCCGGGCCCCAGCGGATTCAGCCGATTCCCTGACAGCCCGTTTCTCCACTTGCGTAATTCCGGATGGCACACAAACAATGATTCTTGGTCGTATCAGGGTTCGGCGATTGTGCACCTGGCGAATAAAATGGCGCAACATCGCTTCAGTGATTTCAAAATCGGCAATCACGCCATCTTTCATGGGACGGATGGCTACAATATTTCCAGGCGTCCTACCAAGCATTCTCTTGGCCTCTGCGCCAACTGCCAACACCTTGTTCTTATTTCTGTTATCTGTTCGAACTGCCACAACAGACGGCTCGCTCAGGACTATTCCTCTTCCCTTGACGTACACAAGCGTGTTGGCAGTTCCTAAATCGATTGCCAAGTCATTAGAAATTTTCCCAAGAAGGGCATTTAACACCTTAACTATCTCCTAACCCGGACAAACCGGAATTTAGGGATTGCAAATTGAGGAATTTAGGAACCTGCCTCACCGGCAGGCGGGTTGGTGGAACCATCCATATTCTAATTCCTCAATCCCTGAATCCCTCAATTAGTTGCCAGTATTCAAAAACAGTGCATTCCAAATATCTTCTACCACAAAACCAGAAAAAACACGAATTTTCCAACCAACGAACTAAAGCAGGTTGTTGTTATTGTCCTGTTGTACACTAGCACAAATCATGCCAGCGATTTTCGGTAATGCTCTAAATACTATTATTACTAACAGACACAATACGTCATTTCAACAAAAAAACGCAGGCGTTCACAGGTTCAGAGTTCACCCTGAACCTGTGAACCCGTGAACGGTTGCGAAAAGTGTTTGAAATTTGCGCCATCCTGTGATTTGAGACGAAAAGTAATGCCAATGATAAGTGTGATAATCCCTACCCATAATCGAGCATGGACACTGAATGAAGCCATTGAGTCGGTCTTGTCTCAGGACTTTGATGATTTCGAACTCATTGTTGTTGACGATGGTTCAACAGACAGTACCTTCGAACTCCTGAAATCTTATCCCAACGTCTTTGTGATCAGGCAAGAACACCGCGGTGTGAGTGCAGCGCGAAACGCCGGTATTAAACAAGCCTCCGGCCGGTTTGTTGCATTCCTTGACTCCGACGACCTTTGGCTTCCACAAAAATTATCAACTCAGAAAGCCTTTTTCAAAACGCACCCGGATGCCCTCATTTGTCAAACAGAAGAGATCTGGATAAGAAACGAAGTCAGGGTCAACCCCAAAAACCGACACAGGAAACCCTCAGGAATGATCTTTGAACGTTCTGTTGAGCTGTGCCTTGTAAGCCCATCAGCGGTAATGGCGCATCGGAGTCTGTTTGACGATATTGGCCTATTTGATGAGGCCATGCCAGCTTGCGAGGATTACGACCTCTGGCTAAGAATAGCATGCAGGTTTTCCATACACTTAGTCGATACCCCCCTTGTAATCAAACGGGGAGGGCACAAGGACCAGCTTTCAAGACTGCCAGGGTTAGACCGTTATCGCATCTATGCCTTGAGAAAACTTCTTGAACGTCCGCCAGACCAAGGACTAGCCCCAAAACAATGGGTGGCAGCCGTTGACGCCCTGACAAAGAAGTGCGCCATCTATGCAGCAGGCTGCCTCAAACGCGGGCGCGTTGATGAAGCAAGTGAGTACCTTCGGCTAAAGGCGAAATATACTTAATTTGATGTCTCATCTATCACCTATTGATATAATGGATTCTTGTTGGCACTATCATCTCCTGCCTCACGAATGGAACGATGGGATGTTGGAATAATGGAATACTGGGGACAAGAAGCGGGAAAAAAGGCATTATGACTCATCCGTTGTTGGATGCGGTGTTGGCGGCTATATCAGTGGGATTGTTGTGGAAGGGCTCCGAATGGCTCGTCGATTCAGCGGTTCGCATTGCCCATAGGCTCCGTATCTCTGATCTGGCTATCGGCTTGACCGTTGTCGCCATCGGAACCTCCGCGCCTGAATTCGCTGTTACGATCAACGCTGCCGTAAAGGGATTGGCCGACATATCAGTAAGCAATGTGGTAGGATCCAACATTTTTAACCTCGGATTCATACTGGGCGGGTGCGCTGCTATTCGACCAATCAGAACCACCCCTGTCATTATATGGCGCGACGGCCTTTTCTTGTTAGCCATGTCCTCAGTTTTGGTCCTGTTTCTCAAGGACTTAGCGCTTACCCCTAAAGAAGGACTTGTACTTTTTGCCCTCCTGGTGGCATACATCACATATCTTTTTTGGAAAAAGGCCCCTGTGGGTGACAGTGACAAAGACCCCGGAAAAGAGGCTACGTGGAAAGACATTCCTTTGCTAGTTATCGGGATCGCCGCTGTTGTCGGCGGCGGGCATATCCTTGTGTGGTCAGCAACATCGTTGGCACGGGGCCTTGGATTGTCTGAGTGGGTCATTGGGGTAACCATCGTGGCAGCCGGAACCTCGTTACCTGAATTTGCCACTTCCCTTATGGCAGCCTCCAAGGGACGATACGGTATGTCCCTTGGAAACCTCATCGGGAGCGATCTCTATAATCTCCTGGGTGTCCTCGGGCTGGCAGGCATGCTCGGCCCGCTTCACATCGATCCGGCCGGCCTCAAAAGCGTCTATCTCCTTGTAGGCATGGTAGCCCTTGTGGTCGTGTTCATGCGCACGGGTTTTCGTGTATCGCGCCCCGAGGGTCTCTTCCTTATAGGAATCAGCATTATGAGGTGGATATTTGATTTCTCTGCGAAGGGGTAATTGTTCGCTTTTTTTTGCCATGCCGTTTGAAATGCTGATATGCCTGGTACATGAAGGTCCTGACGGCCGCCTCCCTTCCTGGTTGGAAGCCCGAGTCATACGGTGTATCCAGGTATGGCATTCTAAGTTGGTTCATGAGGGGCTTTACAATGGCTGAAGTGGCCGTACTGGGCATGCACGTAAAAGGATAGACATTTACCACGCCGTTATATCCTTGCCGGGCATATTCAACGATTCCGGCAATGCTCAAACAGGCCTCGGTACCCACGTCGAAATTGAACAGGTCATCCTCTTTGAGGATATTTTCCAGATGTGCCACTTTATGGTCTTCGGCAAGGTCAATAAGCGATCTCACCCGCTTGTAGACCTGCTTCTGTCTGAATTCTTGATAAAAAAGGTCTCCCCCGAAGCTTAGGAGCTTTCTCAGCTCCTGCCTTACGGGGCCCAGGCGGAGCTGTTTCAGGTTCAACCGAAATCCTATTCTGGCATCTCTCAACCTGTCATAGGTCGTATAATTCATCCATTCAGAAACGGAGGCGTTCACCACCTCAGCCCCATACCTCTCCAGAACTCTTATCAAATCCTGATTTGCATGGACGTGTGTCCTCAAGTAAATCTCGCCAACCATCCCTATAAGGGGTTTTGGAGGGATGTTGGAATCAATAATTGTCTTTCCCTCCTCGATGATTTCATCCAGTTTATCAAGAATTCTATCAAAATCCTTATTGGCCCCATATGTCTCAAAGGTATCTTCCATGACGTGCATGGACCTCTCGATAAAATCATCCGTCATCCCGGATTCCTTTTCATAGGGCCTGACTCTCCAGAGTAACCTGTCGAGGATGTCGGCCAACACCATGGAAAAATAGGCGGCTTTCCTGAGATCCCTGACACGGGCCTTCTCAATCATACCTGCCAGGGAATATCCATCGTTTGTAGTAAGGGAACCGATTTTTACACGCTTCAACTCTGGAAAAGAATCCAGGACAATTCGCTGGTATTTGTTGTACATGCCGAAACGGCATGGTCCGCCCGCTTCGGGCATAAAGTAGACGTAGTCTTGCGGATTGAAGGCGTCCCCCAGCGCCTCCTCTTCTTTCTTCAGAAAATAGAGGATATCTCCTGTTGTGATCTGGCATGGGTAGCATTCTTTACCGGAAGTATATTCCTTCCCAAGATCAAGGCCCTTACAGGTATCCATGACCTTTGCATCAATACCAAAGCCCCTGAATGTTGCTGCCAGAAGATGCGCTCCTATCCTGTTCATCTCAGGAATCAGGAAAGTCTTATTCCTGAGACTGAACCGGCCCACATTTTCAGTGAGCGATTGAAAATCTATGACTTTCTCTGATTCCATTTCCACTCAGTAAAAATCCTGGCCCAGAGGACCAGGTTTTCAATGTAAAAATACATAATTACAGGACGTTGTAGAACTTCCGAGGCGTTCAGTTAGCCACTCTCAAATCAAATCTCAGATCTGACTCTGATTTTTGCATGGTATTATCTATGACGTTCTTGAAGGCCTCGAGCCTGGTCATAACACCAGCCACAGCGCTATGCTCGTCAAGCTCCAGGATCAGGTAGGCCTTGTCTCCCATAATATGCTTGTAAAAATGTTCGATAAAAGAGTCCGGACCACACCCAAAATTGGTCAAATGGAGACCGAAATAGTTCGGATGGTTCTTTACAAACCTGGCAGTCCTCAAGACTTGAGCGCCAAGTCCCCAATACATAGACGGAAAATCCGAGAGGTCTACCGAAGACACGTCAATGAAATCCATGGGCAGCGCGGTTATTCCGATCTTGCCCAGATTCTGACCAAGCCTTAAATTCAACCTTTCATCATAAAGATTATATGGGCGACCTGTCACCACCACGACCGGCTCTTCGGCATTCACATCTTCAAGGAGATCTAGCCCCTTCCTGTGAAGTTCCCTGGTAAACCGATTCTCCCTGTCCAAGGCATATTGGAGGGCCTTTCTTATCTCAGCTCTGCGCACGCCAAGCTTCGATTGTATCTGCTCTGAAAGCTCAAGCGCCAGCGTGTCCAGATCGTATTTCAGATGAATGACCGGACTCAAAATGGATGACGGGTCTATCCCCAGGGCCATACGGACCATATAAGAATTGCTCTGGACCATGGGACAGTAAAACCCGGTTTCCGAAGGCTCAGGCGTAGGCATGTCGATAATGCTGGGAAGGAAAAGGTACCTGGTCTTTCCCACGAGCTCTTTGACGTGACCGTGGGAGACCTTCACCGGATAGCAGGTCTCGGCCGCCATCGTCTCTACCCCGATCTTGGAAATATGCGTGTCGGTGGGCGGGGTCAGGACAAGCCGGAACCCGAGCCGGTCGAAAAAGTGGGCCCACAAGATACCGGACTGGTGACCATAAAGAGCCCTCTGCATACCTACGGTTGGTCGATTGTTTATCTTCATCAGTGAGTTACCCTGCAACTCCGCGTAGACCCCAGCCATGTACGTATGCCAAACCCTTTGTCTCAGTTCAAAGAAGTTGGGTTTCTTGGCCCCCATGCTTCTTGTCACTTCATACCGACCGCACTCCCCGCCCCAAATACTCTTGCGGCCGTCAAAATCATAGATTTTCAGTTTGCATTGGTTATGGCAGTGACGGTCTGCCCGGCATATTTTTTCAACATACTTCATTCGGTCGTTTATCGCGCTGTCCAGACCTCTGAACGTGCTCTCGTTTTTGTTCTCCAGGCGCATTTTTTCCTGCACACTGGTAGCAGCGCCGTATGCCCCTAAGACCTCCCTGTGTCGGGGAACCAGGACATGACGTCCAAGAACATTTTCAAAGGCGGCGACTACCCCCTTATTCAAAGAAGGGCCTCCCAGAAACATAACGGTTTGTCCTATCTTTCGTTTTCCCACCACCCGGTTCAGATAGTTATGGACGATGGCATAGCACAATCCTGCTATCAGATCTTTTTTCTCTGCCCCCTTCTGGTGATAGGACACAAGGTCTGATTCCATGAATACCGTGCATCTCTCGGCCAGCTTGACAGGCTTGTACGATGACAGCGCAATCTCCTGAAACTCGTCCACGATATTGATCCCGAATTTATTGGCTAGCTCATGTAGAAAGCTACCCGTGCCTGCGGCGCACACCTTATTCATGTCAAAATCAAGGGGGTAGGTGTTGACGATGCAGATGTATTTGGAGTCCTGTCCCCCGATCTCAAAGACGGTGTCCACATCCGGGTGTATCTCCACCGCACCCCTTGCGTGGGCTGTTATCTCATCGATGATTAGGTCCACATTGAGAAAATCTCCCGCCACGTTCCTGCCCGAGCCGGTGGTAGCTACGCCCACAATTTCAATCTTCCTCCCTACATCATCGCGGATAAGCTTCAGAAGCATCTGGGTGACCTCGATGGGCTTACCCTGAGTGGGCACATAGGCCTTATGAACGATTTCGCGGTCTTCGTTAATAAGCGCGTACTTGGTAGTCGTGGATCCTATATCGATACCGAGATATACCCTGGTCTTTTTGCGCAAGGACTTTCTCTGGATCTCGTTCGTGTCCGGAAACGTCGTCTGCTTCAACGCCAATCTTGGGGCCACCGGCACAGAAAGCTCATTGTCACGTCCCCCGGCCTTGAGCATATCAAGATTCACCCGGTCTTGCCTGCTCAATTCCAGGGCCTGCAACGCGACTCCTAAGGCGCCTATGGACGTGTTACAGGAAGGTACAACTAACCCAGGGAAGTAGCTCCTGAAGGCCTTCACCTGGAGATCGTTCAACGAAAGGCCACCGACAAAAAGGATCGGTTCTTCAAGTACCCGATTAGAAACGATGGTGCTTACATAGTTTCTGGCATTTCCAACGTGCAGGCCGTAAATAATATCCTCGAGCTTCTCTCCTTTGTTCTGAAGGTGAATCATATCGGACTTTGTAAACACCGTGCAGCGGCAGGCCACATTGGCCGGCTTGTCGCTCTTCAGGCCAAGCCTGATAAAGTCCGCCAATATCTTATCGATTCGATCCAAAGAAGTATCCGTTTCTTTGCTATACATGGAGGTAGCCAATCTCTGGGCCTGCTGATCGATGAAGGACCCAGTACCTGATGCACAGGGACCATTCGTATTAAAGTACTACAATTCCCAGCCACCCGGCCCACGCAGGTCTTCAACATCGTAATGATTGATCTGCAAAAGGGCTGTCTCCTGCCCCCCCATACTGATGATCGTCCTAACGTCTGGCCTCACGAAAATGGCGCCCAGGACCTGGCTGATGGTCTCGAATTCATAAAATGTCCCCAATTCCTCACTAAGCTTTTTCCCGTGATTCCCGGTAAAGGAAAAAGACAAGATTCTATCTTGCCCGAATTCCTTGTACAGGTCCTGGATAAGGGCCAACACCGCCTCGTCGACTTTGCCAAGATGACGGTCGTAGGGGGATTCGTAGACAACCTCTCTCTTATGGTTGATGACGATACCATTCAGGCTAACGGACCCGACATCAATACCCACATAATAACGCTCAGAATCTTGGGGCTGGTTTTCCCGCTTAATGGATATCTTTTTCATCACTCAGACAACAGATCGCCTCCAGAATGTTCATGACCGCACATGTCCATTTATCTTTTCCAACCTTTCCCTGTCAAGTGATATCGCCCTCCAATCCAGGGCCACGTCATTAAAACAACTAACCGCCTGAAGTAACAAAAATTATATGTTAAATCAAAATGCTACAAATTCGAAGCACGAAATACGAAACAAATACGAATGACCAAAACACAAAATTCAAAACATGGTGAAGCCCTACAGATACCCCATAAGCTCCTGGAATGTTTTTGTCATTTGATATTCGAATTTAGATATTGTTTCGAGGTTGCGGCTGACGCCTTGAAAACAGCACGATATTCGGATT
>DAOUWN010000288.1 GCA_030667105.1 Deltaproteobacteria bacterium | reverse complement strand
GCTTGTGGAGGGCTATGGTTACGAGATCACCGGCTTGGACGTTCGGGCAGCATATGATTACACCATGAAAGCCGCTGAAAATGCGGGGTGCAAGGCTGAAACGCTTGAACGCATCCGCAAACTGGTCGCGGCCGAGGCTTACGGCGAGAGGTTTGTCACCAGGGTTCTCGGTCGAGAACTTGGTTTAAATCAACAAAACAGGGGCGTTGAAAAATGATCCAGGTTTTCACCTTGAAATCCCTCTCCCTCATGTTGTACAAGCAGCAAGCCGGAAACGGGTGAAGTTGATTACAAGAATACGAAGGACATTTTAAGCGGAGAATTATGAAAGTATTAGTCTATGGATCAGGAGGCCGGGACCATTGCCTGGCAGACAAATACGCCGACAGCCAGCACGTTGACAAGGTCTATTTTTCACCGGGAAATCCGGGGGTTCTGCACACTGCAAAGGGCCGTGAGGAGAGAAAGCTCATAGAGATTGTGAGATTGAAGGACTTTGGGCAAGTTGCGGATTTTTGCTCGGATCAGGATGTGGATCTGGTTGATGTGGGGTCTGAGAATCCCCTGGAGGAGGGGCTCATCGATCTCTTGAATGCCAGGGGGGTACGAACTGTCGGACCCAGAATGGAGTATGTGAAACTGGAAAGTGACCGGGCGTTTGCCGACGATCTCTTGCGACAGATTGGCGTCGGCAAACCAGAGTATCAGATCTTTGATGATCCGGAAGAGGCCAAGAAATACATTCTGAACATCGGCTATCAGGTCGTAGTCAAGGCAAATGGTCTTGCTGCCGGAAAGGGCGCCATCGTGTGCGAAGAGGTTGCTGACGCCATTGCTGCCATAGAGAGAATCATGATAGAAAAGGCCTTTGGAGAATCGGGTAACAGGGTGGTTATTGAGGAGAGAAAATACGGCACGGAACTCTCTTTTTTTGTTTACCTTGATGGGGAACACGTGCTGCCCTTAAAGATGTTCGCCCAGGATTATAAGCCTGCCTTCGATCCCGACGACAAGGCATCAATTGAACGGTTTGGCGGAAATCTGAACACGGGAGGCACAGGATGTTATTGCCCCCACAAGCTGGTGAGTCCCTGGCTGGTCAACAGGATCATAAAAGAGATCGTCAATCCAACGGTTAATGCGATTTACAATCGTCTGGGCTGGAAATACAAAGGAGTTCTTTACTTCGGCCTGAATCTGGATCCGTATGATAACCTGGATGTTTTCGAACTCAATGTGAGACACGGAGACCCGGAGTGGGAGGTCCTGGCGCGAAAACTGAGTACGGATCTCTTTGAGATCGGCACGGCGGTTTGGGAAGGAACCCTGGACCAGATCAGCCAAGTCTGGAACAATCAGCATTATGTGGACGTCATTGCAATGGAGGGCCGCTCCAAGGCCTCCAGGGGGTGGAACAAAGGATATCCCGGTCGTTATGGAAAGGGCCACAGGATTACCGGACTAGACCAAATAGAGCGGGGCATTGCTGTCTATTTTGCCGGTGTGGATGAAGACCCGGAAAAAGGCCTGGTCACCTACGGAGGAAGAGTGTTGCACCTGGTGGCAGGGGACTCAACACTGGAAGGAGCAAGGGATAAGGCGTACAGAAATATCAGGAAGCTATCCTTCGTGGATCACAACAACAATGGGGCAAGTTGTCTCAGATTTCGTCACACTATTGGGGCATAGGGGTCGATTATGAAACAAACAGATGATCAGAGCAAACTTCCTGTTGTGGGAATTGTCATGGGGAGCGATTCAGACTGGGGCGTTATGCAAAAGGCCGTTTCAGTTCTTAAAGATTTCAACATACCTTTTGAGGCAACTGTCTCTTCTGCCCATCGCAGCCCGGAAAGAACGGCAGAGTATGCCAGGTCTGCCCGGGCCAGAGGCCTTAAGGTGATCATTGCTGGGGCGGGGGCTGCAGCCCACCTTGCCGGATCCATTGTGGCCTTGACCACATTGCCTGTGATCGGTGTTCCACTGGATTCCTCCTCATTGCAAGGGCTGGATGCTCTTCTGGCCACGGTGCAGATGCCGGCTGGTGTGCCTGTTGCCACCATGGCTATAGGGGCTGCCGGGGCAAAGAACGCTGCCATACTGGCCGCCCAGATTCTGGCAACGAGTGATCCCGAAATGGAAGCAAAGCTCGAAGAATTCAAGAAAAATCTGGCCAGCCAGGTGGCCGAAAAGGCCGCGACGTTAGAGAAGAATATGTAATCAGCATAGGTCTCATTTTCTCAATATCCCCAGATCAGGGACTTGTGGATCCACGCTACCTCGCCGTCTGCATGCTGGACCTTTAGCCAGTTGCCTTTTTTCCCAACGCGCTTGAAGCTGACCCCCTTTTCAGCCTGAAATACTACCCTGGACTTGGTCCCCGGCCCCTCCCGAACATTGACCAGAGGAGCTTTGACAATAACGGTCGGGATTTTTTTCAGCAGCGAGTGAAAAACCCAACCCTCGTCATCCTCAAAATCTCGGATCTTGTACCAGTTGCCGGATTTCTTGACCGTATCGACAGGGTAATACTTGCCGACAGACCACAGGATCTCATGCTTGGTTCCCGGCCCGGAGCGTATGTTTGCCTTGTCCACACAAACGGCAAGCCGTCTGGCGCTCGCCTCCCCGCCCATTAGTAGGATAGAGAAAATAACAAAGAGACAGATCTTTTTCATCTTCATGAGCCCAGTATTCCCACAGTAATTTGATGCCGAATATAGTCAAGAAGACTCATACGCTGAAAAACCTCACATCAGGCAACTCAACACACGTCAACTTATTACCATAAACGGCGCCGGTATCAATTCCGATTTTGTTATCTAGAATCAACTGTTCTCGGAAAGGAGTGTGGCCAAAGATCACACGCTTGCCAAAATCAAAGTCCGTATAGATAAACTCGTCGCGTATCCAAAGCATATCCCGTTCGTCTTGTTCGTCAAGAGCTATGT
>DAOUWN010000164.1 GCA_030667105.1 Deltaproteobacteria bacterium | reverse complement strand
GCAAGAACCAGAGAGAGAAAAACAATCCCCCAAACCTTGAACAACATGCGCAACTGCAGTTGTTTTTTTATGGAGTAATTGAAAAACCTTCTCCGCTTGTAACTTCTCTCGGTTGACATAGTACCTCCTGACTGAAATGCCTAAAATCCGTTCCTCAACTTAATACCCCTCGTGGCAAGAGATGCAAATATCTCTTGTAATCTCTTTTCGGGCAAAATAAGGCCTGCTCCCGCCATGAGGAAAGTGGCAGGTGACACAGGTAAGAACGCCGCCTTCCAATGTGGGTAAATCATCAGGGACCTTTGTTTTCTCGCTTGCCCCTATTCCCACAGGGTGAGATACCCCCAGATCTTCAGGAGGATGACACTCATATTGATAACATGCATCAATGGTCAAGGCCTTGCTATTTATTTCACGCAGTTCCGGGTGGTCATCTTCAGAGATCGTGACTGCCTGTGCCTGCGGCTCTTCTTCCGGTGACGGTTCCTCCACTTTGAGGTATTCAACTCTTACACTCGAAGGCTCTGTGGTTTCAAGATACAGGCCAAGATCGGAATTCAAGACGAAGGCCTCCGCCCTGTTTATGGCCAAGCCCCTGTCGTGCGCATTATCTGCCCCTTTCTTCTCAATATCGGACGGCAGAGGCTGTGTCTTAGCCGTGTTGAAGGCCAAGTCCTCAGAAACGGCTTCATTGCCAAAAATGTCCCCACTCACAACACGAAAGTGGTATTGCCTTCCTCCTTCCAGTTCATGGATATTCACGCTATGCTGCCTGACCAGCGCGTTATCCTCCGGGGTGCGCAGGCCATACTGGTCTGAAAACCCATATTCCACACAGGACGTGGATGGTTCGTCGGTCTCCCACGTTATAGTGGCTTCAAGAAATACACCCTTTACGACAGGACCCACCTCGACTCCGGATATCTTGGGCGGCTTCTTGTCGTCCTTTCTAATGTCCTGAACATTTTCCGGCACGACCCCCTTGAATTCCTTTTTCACCTTGTTTCCGGATATGTCTTGAAGGGCAATAGTGATATCGTACGTTGCTCGGTAAACAAGACCCCTGAGCAAGATTGTGTGTTCGGCAAGATACTCAGGATAGGTCAGGACGACAGGCTGCAATATTTCCCTGCTCAATGTGCTACTATCAACGCTAACAATGCTCCCTTCCAAATGACATTTTTCGCATTGCTTGTCTGCAAACGAGGGATGCTGGTAGAAATTGGAAAGACCCTCTTCGTAAACATCTTCATGGCAGGACACACAGACGCTTTCAAGTTCATCATTCTCAGAAAGGGCCAAAGAGCAAAGGACCGCAACCAGCGCAAGGCCTAACAAGACAAAACATTTTTTCTGATCTATCCGATCAAAAATCCTCAATCCAAACCTCCATTTTTCCTTCAACCGGCTTTGATTCAATCCTTTCAGGCTCAGGCCGTTTCAAGGGATGCTTTTCCACCCGTAACCGGTTCCCTGCAACATCACTCACCTCAAGGGAATAGGTAAGAAGATTATCTCCCTCTTGTTTCAGCCCTTTTTTGCTTTTTTTTTTACTTTAGCGGCCAAGGTTCCTGGAATATCACCCTGCCCTTCAAACCTTCCTGCCTCAGATCCTGTTCTATCGTAAACAATTAGCTCCCAGTACGCCGTCTGGCTCCTGTCAATGGCCTTCAGGGCCAGAGTCATACCCTCTTCGCTTTCCCCGGCAATGACAACTGGGACCTTGGGCGCTGTGGCATCCACCACGACCTTCTCTTTTAACGTAGAAGTCGTGTTGCCGGCCTCATCCTCTACAACCAAGCGACAGAAATAGATCCCGTCTTGAACGGCCTTATACTCATTATCCACACCCCTCCACACAAAACCCTCAGGTAACGCGCCCATGCCATCCTCTGACCGAACAACCCGGCCGTCTTCATTGCTAATCTCGACCTTCCAATTCTTTAAAGTAATTGCTTTAAGGACTTCAGGAATGAACAGAACATGGTCATTGATGCCATCATTGTTCGGAGAAATAAGCCTTTGTCGCGGAGAAAGGGTGATTTCCGGCGCCCTGTTGTGAACACTTACGCTGGCCATAGCATCTACGTTGAACATCCTGTTCCATCGATCAGATATATAAATCCTGAGCGGATAAACTCCTTCCAGGGCAGGCGCGGTCATGGCTCCGGAGTACCATCTTCCATCCTTGGTCTTTAGCTCAATCTCACTATCGAGGACAAAGGCCTTAATATCTCGCACCTTTCCCGTAATCTCCTTCACCTCCAGAGACAGCCGGGCCGTCTCACCACCTCTCAATACACTGGGGGAAAAGCTTGCATGTATGATCTCAAAGGGCGAGACTGATGAGCTGCTATCCAGGTTCACAGTACCGGGCAAACCTTTCAGGAGTTCTTCTACGGCGATATCTACGAGTTTCTCTAAAGTAGTTATCCTGCCCAGCCCGAGAAACGTGGCATAGTCGGCTCCCGTGCGTGAAACACTATTGGCCCAGACGACAGAAGCATCAACACAATCGATCATCTGGGCGTTCATGCAGATCTGGGGGTTTTCGCCACCTGTAATGAGGTCCACAGATCCAATCAACAAGGCATCAACCTTCAAGACCGTACCCATCGCCCTGATGGCCGGACGGTCCAGAAAATCCGTCCTGCGAATCCTTCTTTTGACAAGGAAATCTTCCAGGACATCCTGAGAAATGACGTTGAAATCATGCTTTCTCAGGTCTTCGGTCACAACGCTGGTAACATCAATAGAGAGGTCTTCTACGGCAAATGTCCCAAAAGGCATCAAGGCCACGGTCTTTATCTTTACTCCTTTTTCCGTGCCAAAGACCTGGCCCAATAGCCCCGGGAGCAAGACTAAGACAACTACAATGGATGCACGGCCTTTCACAAGAACATCACCTCAAGTGGCAAGACACATAGAATATCGACCCGCCTGCCGGACGGGCAGGAATCCGAATCGTGATCGAGCATAACACATCTACCCCCCAAAAAGAGTATCCAACATCTCTTCCACGAGTTCCCTGGAGAGATCACTCGGGCTTTTTTTGCCAACCCCAAACAGCCGGTCCAGAACTGTCGCCCCTTTCAGGCTGTGCGTTGCCTCCCACAGGATCTTATAAGAGTTCACATCTATGAGTTTTATAGAAAGAGAAACCTCAGGATAGGAACTTCCACCTGTGCGAGACACCCCGTATTCTTCTACTGATCCGACGATGAAAGCCTGCACGTTCAGCCGCTTTCCGGCCCTTTCCGCAGTGTTCTTGCTTATCACTCCCTCTTCTTCCCTGAAACCTTCCTCTTTCAAAACCTTGGCGACCTCTCCGAATTCAACCACGTCAAATACGCCCCGTCTCAACACCTCGGCAGCCACCACGTTCATCACCTTGCCTTCTGCGCCTCTTTCCTGAGTAAGGTTTTTAAATGGCACAATGGCTACCGTGGTAATGTATGTCAGGTCTGCCGTAGGATGCACATAGCTCATAGGGCCGCCACAGCCTGCAAAAAAGACCAGGGATACAAGGACAACCAATGTGGGTTTCAAATTTTTCATTTGCCTTCCTTTCAAGGATATTTGGGTTCCCCTTCTATTTCAGTTCAGAAAACCAGGTCCTGTGGGCTAGGTCGCCGACTTCGCCAAAGTAGCCTTGGCTACGACGGCTGAAAGAGTCATTGGCTCTGCCATACTTTGTTGCATGGAAATGCCTAAACTGCCTAAAATGATCTAAAATGCCTAAAATGTCCACGGTGCTGTCCTGCGTTGATCGGTTGCGCGGCTGGTTTCGTCTGTCGTCAGTCGGTTGCGGGTCGAAACCGTACCATGATTGCCGAAACAAGTGGCGCAAGCCCAACCGCCACTGCAACCCGGTCTGTTTCAATTTTAGGCATTTTACAAGTTTAGGCATTTTAGGCACTCATGAGTTTGCGAACGTCCAGTCCTCTTCAAGGGGGCAGATCAAGGCCACGTCCTCTAGGCGTGCATATTTACTCCCCTAAAACCTGGCGGAAAGATCCGAGGTAATGGTTTGGGTTTCAGTAGTCGTACTTGTTTCTTGACGACTCCAGACATAACCGAATCTGAGGGTCAGAACCCGGCTCAAGTTCCACGAAAGATCATAGGAGTAGGTCAAGCTGTCCGTGTCATTTTGGTCTACAGTATACCCCATATCAAGCTGCATCTTCTCGGTCATCAACCAGCTCATATTATACTGCTGCTGAGTTGTCTCATCCCCTGATATTTCGTTCCTGTCAATGCTGTAAGATCCCCTGAAATAAAATTCGTGGGATGGCCGCCAGTACAAAGTAGTCTTGGCATAGGAAGTGCGTCCGATTGTATCACCGCTGGGCTGTTCTGTATCCGTCCAATTCCAATTATACTCGATTTCGGCTGTCAACATTCGGGTAAGCTCAAGCCGCAGATTCGAATCAAGAGACTTAGTGGTTGTCTCGGATTGACTCGCCAGGTTTTCAGTGCGGGTGATGTTTGCATCCATATCAAGATCAGCGCCTTCCCGGAGCTTTGCGGTTATCTGAAAGAGCCCGGAAGAACTCTTTGACCGGGTCTCTGATTCTTCCTTTGAAACCGTATGGTTGAAGGAAAGGTCTGTATCAAGTGTATCAAGGGGGGAGGAAAGAAAATGGAGTAGATACGTATCCGTCGTCGTGTCATCTGCCGCTGAGTCGTTTTCCCATCGCCTTCTATACTGTGCCCAGGCAGTCAGATATTTATGAAGCTCCCTCTCTACGCGCCCGCTCACGTTATGGGTGTCGCGCGTGGTCTTCTGGTCGTCAGGCTCGGTCTCCTGGTCGTCCTGACTAAAATCGTAAGTGAAAGCAAGCCAGTCCGTGGGCTTATAACCGACACTGGCCTGAATGGTTTCCGTGGTGCGCTCGGTCTCGGTGGTGGTGTGAGCAGCGTAGGTGGTAACGTCGTATGCCTCGATCTCGGTGATGAAAAGATCAGTTGTGTCGTTTGCAGTGTTTACTACTTTGAAGTAACGGGCCTTTGTCTCTGTAAATGAAATCTCAAATCGCTTTTCGACCATGTCATAATCAAAAGTGGCTCCACTGGTTATTAGCGTCCAGCTCAAGTTGTCACTACTTGAATACACAGCCCAGCCAAAGCTGGTCTCACTAAAAGTCGAAGCAGGGGTACTTGTGTAAACGAAGATTTTCTCGACCTTGGCAGCAAGATTTAGATCTACCCCGATGTTCTGATCGTGGTTGCCACTGCCACCGCCGATGTTTATACTAGGAATTACATTTGTGGTTGTATCTCCATCAACTAGCTCAGGTTCAAGTTGTGGCGTATCAGGCGGCACCCATGACAACGGTGTACTATCCTGCAGATACCAACCCGCAAAGGCCCTTTGTATCTCATCGACGCTGACATCCTGCCCCTTTGTCTCGGTCTCTGTCTTTCTGTTCGTAATAGAATAACTCCCCGAAGAGGTGATCTTGTTGTCCAGGAACGACTTCCTGAAATTGACTCTCCCCTCGTGCGTATCGGTCTCCTGGGTGCTGTCAGTCACATAGTTATCAGTCGTGTTGTCTCTGTACTCATAGTTGAAATTGAGAAACCGGAACGTATAATCCGTACTTCCTGAAAAATTGGTCGTCTTGCTGTCGGTCACATGCACGGGCAG
>DAOUWN010000171.1 GCA_030667105.1 Deltaproteobacteria bacterium | reverse complement strand
TTGAAACTGTTTCAATCATTCAGGAAGAGATCAACCCGAGCATAAGAATAATGGGTGTGGTGCCCACCTTTTTTGACCAACGCACAAGGGTATCAAACAAGATCATTGAAGCTCTGAGAGCAGACAAGCGTTTTGAGAAAAATCTTTTTAGTACGGTTGTCCGAATCAATACCACAATAGCCGAAAGCGCGCATCATGGAAAACCTGTCGTATTTTTTAGACGCTCCAGCCCGGGAGCTCTGGACTATCTGGCGCTCACGGATGAAATCCTGGCCTAGCCGATAATCTCCCATCCATTAGTCACCAGCTCTCTCGTGAGTCCTTCCTGGGATTTGACATTTTTTTGACACTGCACTGTCTTAAAAATGACGGCGGCGCCTCAGTTTGCCTTCATGCCTGTCCGGGACACGATTCTTGAAAACAGAGAGTCGTCCTGCCTGTCAATGAACGGAATCCGCCCCCCATCAGAGTCGTAGTCAACGCGGCCCTTCCTCTTTGACCTCATGGCACGCTTTGTGCTCATTAGAATATTTTGTGTATTAGGGCTGGCAGCACATTGACTCAGCCCATATTCGTACAAGGTCTCAAACGATGCACACTGACCACATTGAGAAAGAGTTAAAGAAAGAAATAAATCGGATCGAAAAGAAGTTGGATCGAACTCAGACACTTCGGTCAGCGGCCTGGATCGGATCTGGGCTGGCTGCCGGCTTGGTCCTCTCCACTATGGCCAGTCAAATCCCCCTCCTCGCAGGCATGGTTGCCGGTGGCGCTCTCTTAAATGTTGCGCTAAGAGGCTTTGTCTCACGAAAAAGATAAGCGCAGTCATCTAGTATTCCTCATACACAAGTCCAGCCAAAAGCGACTCGTCATGGAGTCTTGCTCCGATGTCAACACCGAAAAAATCAGCGATAGGCTGCAAAATCTCCGGGTTGTTTTCCCACACGCTACGGCCAGCATTCAGTACGACCTCTACACCTTTCCTGGTCATCTTGCCCAGAGGCTGGCGACATGTGCCCGCGGGCATGCCAAGAATTACCATAAGGGTCTTTGCGCCAAGGGGATTTCTGGCACGGCACGTCACCGTTCCAAAAGGCGTCTCCTCCTGAGTCTTTACAGTCACAATCCCGAAAAGCGGTTTCAAAGCGCTCACAAGTTTTTCTGCCTCGGCCTCATTGCCCTGGTTCAGAAACGTGGTCATGTCCTGGACGGCCTTCGGAGCAATGTTGGAGGCTACCGAGATCACGCCGCTAGCCTTGATACTCGGATCGGTCATCATCGTAAGAGTCTTGTCATCGTCGCCGGACATAATCGTAAAGTCCTCCCCGCAACACTCACGGGTACGTTTCATATTCTCGATGCTTCCTGTAGCTTCCTTCACCGTGCTCACATTGGCGAATTGGTCATTCAGGATGGCAAGGTCTTCAGGCAAAAGCTGGGCCCCGGTACGTCCCGGAATCACATACGGAATGATCTGGATCTGGGGGAACCTGGCTGCCACAGGGGCCACATATTCCCTGCGGATCTCCAGTGAACTAGGCCCGTTGTAGTAAGGATCTACCAGCAAAGCGGCATCAGCCCCCACGTGCACTGCGTGCTCCGTGCTCTCCAGAGTCTCCCGCGTATTGTTACTCCCTACCCCTGCGATGGACTGGCACCGCCCTTTACATTTTTCAGCCACCATCCCGATTACCTTGTTGTGCTCTTCCCAGTTCAATGTAGGGCTCTCACCCGTGGTACCCACAGCCAGGATTCCACTAACACCACCTGCGATCTGAAACTCTACCAGTTTTTCAAGGGCCTCGTAATCGACCGCATGGTCCTTGAATGGCGTCATCAGCGCCGTATAACATCCGCTAAACATCGTGGCACCTCCTTGTTTTAGTCCTACGCAAAAAAAAACAGCCGGAGTGCGCTCCGACTGCAACCAACCAAGAGAGCACTCCACGAAAAAGTCGTGACAGTCCTGCGGATCTTATCCGCAGACCCAGCCCGCATTTGAAACAGGTCAAAAGCGGACTTCGGCGATACACCCTTTTGCCGCAGGATCAAAATGCAAGACCTGATCCCCTACCCTGCGGCTACTCATGAGTACCGCTCCTCAACTCCAGTATTTTTCTAATCTAGAAGCTCAAGTTCCGCATGTCAAGAAAAAACAAGAGTGGTGACCTTCATGCCCTCAGCGTGGCAATCAAGGTCTTGGGGTCGAGTAGAATTTCAAAGGCGTCTTTGATGTGAGTGACGATGATGTCGGCTTGCAGCATGGCCCTGGTCGTGGCGCCTTCTGCCTGAATCGTGCATATGGAAAGCCTGGCCACCTTAAACATCTCAACGTCTATGTTTCCGTTTCCCACGCAAACTGTGTGTTGTGGCCCTATCGATTCAACAAAGGCTCTTTTCTCCCTGGCTGTTTTTGTGACAACGGCCTCGATACCCGGAGAAGGCTCAAAGATCTGTCGCAGGGTGCCCCGTGTATCCCCGGAAAGGATATAGATAGTGAACCCCTCTGCCGCCAAAGCCTTCAGATAATCCAAAACACCGGGAATAAAATCCCCGAATTCGGTCACAGTACCGTTCAAATCCAATATCACATTTTCCAACTCAAGGGAGCCAAATCCGGGAACAGCAATGGATTTCATCTCTTTCTCCTGACCTGGTTCCTGCTACGGCGGAAAACCAGAAGCAAACATATGGATATGAGCCGTATTCCGTCACCAGCTATCTAGAACAACTGGAATAAGTTGTCAAATCTTGCCGCCCCCTGTGGCGCCTTTACGCAGCGATCTCCATTGCACTCGATTCTGAGCCGTGTTATCAGAGCAAAAAAGGGGAAAAGCACAATGACCTGGCAGCAAAATGTGGAAGATTTTGGCGAGGAGATCGAGCCTGGCTCCACATTCCGGTTTGAATGCCATCAGGGCCTGAGCTGTTTCGGCAGATGTTGCGCAACAGACGTAACCCTCACTCCCTATGACATTGCCTGCATGAGGAGGCACCTGGACACGGACTCCCATCAGTTTCTCTCTGCTTATTGCTTAACCTGCGTGGATACCCTGACCGGATTTCCCTCTGTCCTCCTCAAGCACAAGGAAGATGGCACGTGTATTTTTCTCAAGAGCCACGGATGCAATATCTACCAGAGCAGGCCAAGCTGTTGCAGAAACTATCCCTTGGCACGAGTGATAGAAGATGATGACAAGAGTGGCAAAAGGCTGACCAGATATTATCTCCAGCGTCGTGCAGACTACTGTGAAGGCCTGGGCACGGGGCCTGAGTGGGCCATCGAGGCCTACTGTGAGCAAAACGGGCTTGGGCCTTACGAAAAGGCAAATGACATCTTTTTGCAGATTCCCTTTGCCTTTGAGAGACTTCCATTCAGCCTGAAGCACAACAAGGAAGTGCAGACTATGACCTACCAGGCCGTCTTTGACTTTGACAATTTTTTTGAAAAATACGCACGATTCGGCCCGACCAGGATCCCTGCGGATGACTCTGAGATGGTTGCCACGGTTGCCAGTATTACTCTGAACCTGATCAAACGAACAGCCGATCTGAAGTCATAAAATCGCTTAGCGGTTCTATTCATGCTTTGCTAGAATCTTCTGAATCGCAACGGCACATTCATCCTTGTTGTCATCCGGACAATCGATATCAAGGATTTGCTTCTCCAGATCGATTTTTTTGATTTTGGCCTGGAATTTCTCGGCCTCACGCCTAACAAGCCTGATGATCTTGTCATCCTTCTGATCCGCAATCGGCATAATTCACTCCCTTAACATGTTCATATGTTCAATCTTGATACACTTGCTCATAACCACATCAAGGCCGGCCTCTCTGGCCTTTTCCGCCGCCAGGTTGTGGACAATGCCCAACTGCATCCAGACCACCCTGGCCCCCATCTCTACGGCATGATCCACAATAGGAGGGACGGCTTCAGACCTCCTGAATATGTCTACTACGTCTACCGGGAAAGGTATAGCCTTGAGATTGGGATAGCACTTTTCACCCAGTATCTCCTTTTGGCCGGGATTAACCGGAACAATTCTGTAACCGTGGTCTTTGAGATATTTCCCCACCTTGTGGCTGTCTCTTTCCGGTTTGGGAGATAGACCCACAATAGCCACTGTTTTGTGGTTCTCAAGGATTGTCCTGATCTCTTCAGACGGTGGATTGTATTGAGGCATCTCGCACGTTATCTCGGGCATTGTTGTCTCGTTGTTCTGCAGCAAAAATGATCATAATAAATCGTGTATTTCAGGTCAAGTTGCGAAATCGCTTATGACATCGCTTCGCGATTTATATTGTCCATCCAGAAATGAGGATTTCTGTTCAAGATCAAGGCATGCGAAAAAAATAACCGCAGGCATATGTGTGATATTCCGAGGATTATTTTTTGAGCATAACGCAGAGATTGGGCAAAAAGACCATTTATGGATGGACACTAACTACAGCGCTCGCAAGGACTCTGGCTTAAGACGGATGTTCCCCTTGAGGGCCTCGTCAATGAGTCTGATTGTTGTCTCCTTATCCCTGGGGAATCTTGCCTTGACGGGAAGGTAGTTTGAAGCATGGTTGGCATGAAATAGCCCCCCGGAAAGGACCGTGTGAGCCATTATGGTCTTGAGTTCCGTCAACATCTCCATGGAACTGATGAGCTTAAAGCGCCCTTCCAGGTAGTCCTGTCCCAGGGGCGTATTGGATAGCAGCATCAGGCTCAGTGCCCCCACATAGTTGGGGTCCATGGCGCTCAGCGCTTGGCCCGTGGTCTCGGCATGCAGGGCAGATCGTTCCCGACCTGCCAGGCCGAGCAGGACGGTCACCGAAAGCTTGATTCCGGCCTCAACGACTTTCTGGCCCATCTCTACTATGGTGTCTGCTCTTACGCCCTTTCGAATCTTCTTGAGTGTAACATCATCACCGCTCTCAAGGCCCATGTAGACAATGCCCAATCCGCTCTCGCGAAGCGCTATCAGGTCTTCCAATGCCTTGGTCCGGATGCTTTTTGCATTTCCGTAAATGCCGACCCGGGTGACCCAGGGGAGACGCTCGCGGATGGTCTTCAGCAGCTTCATAAGCTTGGCCTGTGGCAGGATGAGGGCATCGCCGTCGGCGACAAAAACCCGGCGCTGGCGTCTGCAATAGGAGGCTGCAAACTCGATGTCTCGTTCAACAACCGATTCCGGCTTGATTCTGAAGCGCACGCCTTTGTATGTGCCACAGAATGTGCATTTGTTGTGGGAACACCCTGTGGTAACTTGAAGGATGATGCTATTTGCCTCGCTCGGAGGCCGGATGATTATCCCTTGATAGTCCATTTTCCCTTGACACCAGAAGCCCTTCTTAATACTTGGCAGAATATTATCACGATTGACACTCCACTGCAAATCACCCTCAGGAAGGGATACGGTAACGTCAAAATCGGTGCCAAATTGCTAATATTGGACGGTTATGGGAGTCTCAAAATCCGAAATCCGAATATCG
>DAOUWN010000179.1 GCA_030667105.1 Deltaproteobacteria bacterium | reverse complement strand
TGGCGATAGGAAAAGTCTTGCCTAAAAGTGGTAAGAACTTACTATGGAGGGGAAGTGTTTACCCCTGAGCAATGTTGCCATAAAGACAACCAAGTGAGCGTTTTTGTTACCACAATATGCAGTGCCTGTCAACTAAATTTCTCACAATATTTGCAAAAAACTTCATGTCGTTGCGAGCCCTCAGTTTGCCTCTCGGCCGACGAAGCATGCCCTAAGATTCCACGCCACCCTCGCAAAGACAGCAGCAGGATTACTAGGATGTTCTGTTGTGTGTATAATTTTTCCCAACATGTTGGCAGAAAATATCTCTGCCAATCACCCAACTGCATCAACCAGATATATTCACCTTTTACAATAGGTTATGTTTGGACACAAAAAGATCCAGTTCGCGCGCCTAACGGTGAGATAGAAAATAATGCCAATGTGTGTCATAAAACTTCCAACTGGCGTTTTCTCCATGCCCCATCCCATTCCATGACGAACTCCACTCAAACCCGCAACCACAAAGGGCTTCCGGCTTGTCGAGTAGAAAAATACCGACGAATCCATTCCTGGCACTGAAATTGCTTTTAATGCTTTTATTTCTGTGGTACTAGCGAATCGGTTCCCAAATATCAATCTGGTGGCAGGCCCACCTCTACCCCCAATGCCGTTGACTTAAGGATCAATTCATGAACCTGGTGCCCTACAAAATCCCCCCCCCCTTTGAAAAGGGGGGAGATTGTGGAAGCATCCCTTTGAACCTTGAACCCTGAACCCGTGAACGGTTACACATGTACCTGCATGGAGGCAGACTATGAACATCGACAGAAGGGACGAAATGCGTGTTCCACTGCTGTTGCCCGTTGAGTGCCACGGATTTGGCGATAAAACCCGGGATTCCTTCAAACATGACATGAATAGCCATGACATGAGTCCCAACGGCATGTCGTTAAGGTGTGAAACGCCCTTAGAACCGGGCCAACCGTGCCGTTTCATGTTTGTGTTGCCCCATCATCAGGAAAAGACAGAAATTGCCGGCGAGGTCCGCTGGGCTACAGGCCAGATAGCTAATGGGAGGGGTATGGGGATTCGGTTTTCCGAACCCATTGATTTTTCTATCCCATTTCCGGTAGCCGAAAAAGCGGTGCGGAGCCTGCGACAAGATGTAGATTCCCATTTGGCTTGTCTATACCAGGCAGTGAGCGACGCGTGCGTGTGGGTCAACCCGAGGGGAGAAATCATACAATACGACGAACGTTTTCTTCAACTCCTGGGATGTTCCGACGTGGATGTGACAGGAAAGTCCATTTCAGACTTTGCCTATGCCGATGATCGACAGGATCTGTCAAATCTATTGGCAGAGCCTCATACTGGCCTTTCATCACCCGCCACTGGATTGTTTCGTATAAAGCCAAATGGGGGCAAGGCCTTTTTCTGGAGAATCCGAGTGCTCCCCGAACGACTCTGGTCAACTTCCAGGGCAATTCATATTGAAGATATGACAGGATTTTTCAGTCAAGAAAGGAAGAAATACCGTTTGGAACAGCAAGACCACCCAAGCACGTTGAGTGCGGATGATCTGAGCCTGAATCACCTTCAACAGATTCTCGGGGCAACCGCCACTGGCTTCCTCCTAAGGGATGTGCTGAAGAAGGTCTGTGATCCCCTCACTTGCCTTCTTGCCCAACTGGACCTCCTCCGATACAAGCTGGCATTATCCGGGAAAGAATCCCGGGCAGAAAATGGTGACGAACTTACTTACTATGCAGGAAAAATAGAAGAAGTCGAACAGATTGTTAAGGATCTTTCTAACAGATTCAAACACATGCTGGAAAATACCTGTTGCCATGAACCCAGGGATACTAGCCAATTTGACATCAACCAGAGCCTCTCAGAAGCAATAGGCATGGTTGGTGCGCCAGCAGGGCTTGAAGGTAACAGCATAACCTTTAAGCGCCGAACAAAACTGCCGATAACGGAATCAAACGAGCAAGAATTCGTTATGATCTTTCTAGTCTTTCTGTTGCTATGTCAAGACTTGCTGAGAAATGTTTCAGACAGAACAATAAGGTGTGAAACGGAAAGAGACAACGATCACATCATCGCCAGGATCCTGCACAACGGCCATGTACGGCAAGGCAAATACTTGGATATGCTTTTTCACGACAATCCCGTTCACGCATATTTCTTTGAACATAATTCCGTCTCCTTTGTGGATACGCTTTTGTACTATGGCAATCTGTTGTTGAAAAAAAATAACGTGAGAACAAGAATTACCAACATCCCAGGCCATTTCAGCCTTTCTTTTCTCATACCGGCAGAGAGCCAGTCAAGGGGTACAAAAAAACCCAAAATGAAAGCGACTACTCGTAACACAGGATCACCATGACCCACGAGGATGCCTGGCACTATGCCCGAAAACACGGCCCGGATGCGGTCGTAGATGAGCTGATCAGTGATGCCCTCTTGAAGCGGGCCGTTGACGGGAGACTTCCCTGTGCCGTGGCCTTTGATGTGGCTAAGCGCCTTGATGTCACGCCAGAGGCCATTGGCCGCGCGGCAGATCTCATGGAGTTACGGTTGGTCAAATGCCAACTTGGACTGTTTGGCTATCATCACAAAAAATCTATTGTCAGACCTTCGGCATTGGTGACCGCAGCGCTGGAAGAGGCCATCCGAAACGCTCTTCTGAACGAACGATTACCCTGCAAAAAGGCCTGGAAGATTGCAAAAACGTTCGCAATCCACAAGATGAAGGTAAGCGCTGCCTGTGACACCCTGGGGATCAAGATTAGTCCGTGTCAATTGGGGGCGTTTTAGGATTTCAGACCTCATTTTCTCAACGCATCAAAAAGGGATTGAGCTGCTTGGCGAGTCATGCCGCGCACGGTGGAGAGATCTTCAACAGAAGCGGCTCTAATGCGCTTCAGGCTTCCAAAATGCTTTAGCATGTTTTTTCGGCGCTTGCTTCCGATCCCGGGGATGTCTTCCAGTATTGACCGGCGGTAGCTTATCATCCGTCGTTTGCGATGGTAGGCAATCACGTAACGGTGGGCTTCGTCTCGGATCCTTTGGAAAAAGAGCAGCGCTTCGGGAGACCTCTTGAGACTGACCGGGTTCTTGCGCCCGGGCTTGTATATCTTATCTTCTGTCTCACCGCGCCCAGGGTCTTTTTTGGCAATCCCGATAAGATCAAACAAACCGTGGAGTCCTAAACCCTTTAGCACAAAAACGGCGCTGTTCAGTTGTCCCTTTCCACCGTCTACCATCAACAAATCAGGCAAAGATCCCTCAGCTTCTCTTTTCTTATATCTCCGTGAGAGCGCCTCCCTCAGCATTGCATAGTCATCTCTTGCTGATACAGCCTTAATGCGGTACTTCCGATACGCCTCTGGAGCCGGTTTACCCCTTTCAAATACGACCATAGCGCCGACACCTTCAGTTCCGGCGATGTTGGAAAGGTCAAAGCACTCTATCCGTTCGGGCCGTCTGGACAAAGCAAGCGCCTTTTGAAGTCGATCCAGCATCCCTTCTTCAGCCAGGGCAGCATTGAGGTTATCTTGCAGGCTCTTTTCGGCATTCTGGGCAGCCATCTCAATAAGCCGGGCCTTCTCACCTCTTTTAGGCATCATGATATGGACCTTCTCGCCCTTCAGCTCCCCCAGCCATTCTTCGAGCAGGTCCTTGTCTTCAGGAGCGCCGGGCAGCAAAATCTCTTTTGGTATGAAAGGGGCGTTTTCGTAATACTGCTTCACAAATGAAGAAATGACCTCGTTGTCAGGGGCCAAAGTATCTGCAAAGCGGAATGGCCGGTTGCCCAGCAAGAACCCGCCCCGGATAAAAAGGACCATGATCAGGACCGCCCTCCCCTGTCGAGCCATCCCCGCCACATCCCTGTCCTTAAAATCCGCGGTGGCAGCTACCTGCTTTTCCAATGTCTCTTCAAGGGCGAATAGCCTGTCCCTGTGTGCCGCGGCCGCCTCGAAATCCTGCCGGGATGCAGCCGTTTCCATCTCTTTTTTCACATGCTTGATCAGCTCCGGCATTCGTCCTTTCAAAAATAGTATGACCTGATCAACAACGGCTCTGTATTCGGATAGATCAACGGGGCGGCTGCACGGTCCGAGGCACAGCCCCATCTGATAATTAAGACAGGGGCGATCTCGACGCTTTGGATTGTTGCCCTTGCACTTGCGAAGCTTGAAAGTCCGATGGATTACTTTAAGTGTCTCTCGTACGGCGCCTGCCGAGACAAAAGGACCGAAATAGAGTGCCCCATCTTTTTGAAGTTTCCTTACAATGATCAGATTCGGATAGGGACTTTTGATGTTAAGGCGAAGACACGGGTACCGCTTGTCGTCTTTCAGAATAACATTGTAGCGGGGACGGTGTCTCTTAATCAGGTTGGACTCAAGGATCAGGGCCTCTTTTTCAGTGCTGGTAATGATGGTTTCGAGGTCTGCGATCTTTTCAATCAGGACCCTTGCCTTCAAATCCTTATGTGCTGTCTTGCTGAAATAGGAGGCGAGACGTTTTTTCAGGTCTCTTGCCTTGCCCACATAGATGATGCGCCCGTTGGCATCCTTCATCAGGTAGACGCCCGGTGTCGACGCAAGGTTGGCAAGTCTTTCTTCCAGTCCTTCCCTCATTGTTTCAGCCCAGCAAATAAATACAGACCACTCCCAAAGACATGAGCAGGGCTCCTAACATCCGGTTGGAGATCTCAGATTCCTTGAATAGAAGCCACCCGTACACAACACTAAACAAAACACTCATTCGTTTCACTGAAATCATATAAACTGCTTTGACCATACTTATGGCCAGGACATGGCACAGCACATGTACATAGAGCAAGAGCCCCACGCATATCCCCTTATTGGGCATTCTTAGCAAGGCTCCCCATCGAATCTTACCAAAAAGAGGAAAGAAAACCAGTGTCACGAGATCAAGCGCGCCGAGGAAGAAAAAACCGAAGAAGAGCGGCGATGAATGCTGAATGGCTTTTTTCCCCAGAACAGCCAAGAGAGAATACATCAAGGAAACAAGGAGCATCAATATCGATCCGGGCTCCTTCAAAATAGCTTGAAATGGGGCGAGGTACCCATGTTTTACTTCAGTACCATGCAACACATAGCTACCTATTACCACACATCCTATTCCAACCACCCCGAAAATATTCGGAACCTCTTCCAGTACAAGAAATCCTGTGAATATCATAAAGACCGGGGTAAAAGACAAGAAAGGAATAGTAATCAGCACAAACGGGAGGTTAAACAGCGAAGCCACAACCGCCATCTCAAGGGCTGAGAAACGGCCAAAGACCTTTTTGGTAAGGGCATCTCCAGTAGCAACCGAAAGCGCTGTCGCAAGGGC
>DAOUWN010000290.1 GCA_030667105.1 Deltaproteobacteria bacterium | reverse complement strand
ATCAGGCAGGTCGATCTGGGTTATGTCACCCGTGATAACCGCCTTAGAACTGAATCCAAGGCGTGTCAAGAACATTTTCATCTGTTCTGAGGTGGTGTTCTGGGCCTCATCCAGGATTACAAAGCAGTCGTTTAACGTTCGGCCTCTCATAAACGCCAGTGGAGCCACTTCTATGGCGCCTTGTTGGATCAATCGGGTGGCCTTCTCGTAACGCATCATGTCGTGCAGGGCGTCATAGAGTGGCCTCAGATATGGATTAACTTTTTCGTAAAGATCTCCTGGCAGATAGCCAAGGCTCTCGCCAGCCTCAACAGCCGGACGCGTCAAGACAATTCGATTTACCTGGCCCTTTGTCAAAAACGATACTGCCATGGCCATGGCAAGATACGTCTTGCCAGTTCCTGCAGGCCCTATGCCAAAGACAATGTCAACCTTCCGCATGGCGTCAATGTATTTTTTTTGAACCAGGCCCTTGGGTGTAATAGGCCTTTTTTGGGACGTTATGTAAACCGTATCCAAAAAAATATCCTTCAGTCTGACGCCATCATCGCTGCTCAGGATACGGATAGCATAGTCAATATCACCGGGGTACAGAGGATACCCCTCCTCAACAAGACCGTAGAGATCCTTAAGGAGCTTTTCGGCTAGTGCTGTGGGAATCGAATCCCCTGCAAGGTTGACTGTGTTGCCTCTGGCATTGATCTGTATGTCAAGGGCACCGGCGATCTGGCGGAGATGACGGCTCTGCTCTCCGAACAGACTCATTGCCATGAGATTGTCCTCAAACGTAATCTTGCGGTTCATAGCTCGGATCCGATCACGAAAAGCCACGTCCTTTCCCGAGGTGCACGCCCCAAAACACGAAAAATCTGGTTTCTTTCTAACATAGGTCCTGCCGGTTTTGCAAACTGCAAAAAATAGATTTCATGCCTCTTTAGGCTCGAAAAATGGCTTGACTTGAATATGGGCATTTGTTAGACGCACAATACTTGGAAATCTTAACAAAAAGGGCAATATCGATGAATGCGCTGGACATAGCCATTAGTTTGATCGGGGGGTTTTGTCTGGTTCGTGGCCTCTTCCGTGGTGTCATAAAGGAGATAACCTCCGTTGTTGGGGTGTTTGGCGGTTTTTACGGAGCGTACACTTTCTATCCGCTACTGGCAGGCTGGCTTTCTCGGGTGATCACAAATAGAGCATATCTGAACATTATTAGTTTCTTTCTGGCTTTTACCATCATCTTTCTTGCCATTGGATTTGCAGGCGTGATCCTCAAACATCTGTTCAGAGCGGCTGCATTAGGTTGGGCAGACCGTATTCTCGGTGGCACCTTTGCCATGGTAAAGGCTGTTCTCATCGTCTCAGTGTTACTGATTCCTCTTATGACATTTCTTCCTAAGGACGCTGCTGTGATAAAGAATTCCCGCATCGCTCCCTATGTGAGTGCGACGTCGGAGAAGTTGGTTGCGGCAGTACCCATGGAAATGAAAGAGAAGTTCCGCGATAACATAAAGGCGTTGAAGGCATCGTGGAAAAAGCAGTAGCGCCCAATAGCTATTTTGAACGCCTTATTGATCTGGTTCAGACCCTTCGCAGCAACCGCGGTTGCCCATGGGACCAGGCGCAAACTCCCGAGAGAATCAAAGTATATTTGATAGAAGAGGCCTATGAGGTTCTGGATGCCATTGAATCTGGCACGCACGAAGAAGTGTGTGCGGAACTTGGGGACTTGCTCTTTCATATTGTGTTTTTGGCTGTGATCTTCGAAGAGATCGGGGCTTTCAGCATCAAAGACGTGGTGCGGGCAATCACCGAGAAGATGATTCGGCGTCATCCCCATGTATTTGGTAAAGTCCGGGTCTCAAATGTCGATGAAGTGAAGGCCCAATGGCAGGAAATCAAAACCGCTGAAGCCCAAGACAAGGAAATGGCCCGAAAGTCTTTTCTTGATACTGTCCCCAGGAAGCTCCCAGCCTTGATGCGAGCCTATCGTTTGGGAGAACGGGCCTCAGGAGCCGGATTCGATTGGCCGGATGTCGGCAGTGTACTCATGAAGGTTGATGAAGAGCTAGGGGAGTTCAAGGCTGTCCTGAAAAAAGGTGATGTGCAGAAGTCAGCCGAAGAATTCGGGGATTTGCTTTTTACCATGGTAAACCTCAGTCGATTCATAAGAGTCCATCCTGAGACGGCCCTTACTGCGGCCATTTCGAAATTTATATCACGATTTCAATCAGTTGAGGAGGCTTTGAGGAAACAGGATCGCTCGCTGGATTCGGCTTCCATTGAAGAGATGGACAGGATATGGGAGGAATGTAAGACAGACGAAGGTACAGAGTCACCACCACCAGAGGTTAATACCTGATAATATCAACCAGAAGAATATATATACCCCCAGTAACCTAGCTGTCATAATCGTAGGTGTCCAATCTGCCAGACAATAAGACTGGCAAGAGTTCTCTCGATCTTGGCTTCTTGAGACCATATTCCTGAGCGACTCGTTGTTTAACACCGGCGTTTCACAGCACTATATATCAAGCCCCGTGCCATTCCGGGTTGCTTGGGTAATAGTTTAGCTATTCTAATAGGTTGGCTTGTAATGCCCTGTGATCCGCATATCCCTAAAAGGATAATATATGTTATAGAAATGGGTAAAAAAGGTTATAGAGTGAGAAAAAACATGCCAATCTGTTGTAAAAAAAATGGACAGGTGGGAGATATGAAAGGGGTAGATTGCAATGGACGTGACGATCAGGTGGGATGAGTTGCAGGAATGCCGTCAGACTATCGGCGAGTCTTGAAAAAACGCTCTTTTTCGCTGTAAATACATCCGCAGTATTGCTGGCGGTACATATTCAGACGCTTGGACGTCTCAATGCCTTCTTTCCAGCCTTGTCGAAAATCCCTGTACAAGAACGGCACACCATAGGACT
>DAOUWN010000035.1 GCA_030667105.1 Deltaproteobacteria bacterium | reverse complement strand
CGCATTGTCAAGGACGACCCCATAACCACTGCCACCGGCCAGGAGAAATATGTTCGTACCTATGTTGCTAAAAACTCCGTACCCTGCAGCCTTCTTGATCATGGCTCTTGTTTCTGGTTTTTGTGCATACAGTTTGGCCAGTGTCTCTTCCCTCATCTTCTGGACATAATCCCTTTGTTCCTGTCTTGTAACTCCCTTTGGAGTAGCACAACTCACTAGAAATCCAGAGATTACCAGCAATATTATGACTGTCAAACATCGGTTTCTCATAGCCCACGTCCTTCGGTTCATTTGTAATCCATCTTCTTCTTCAGCCTCCGGTGGATTTGAGGAAAGGTATCCCTAGTCAACCTTCCCTTGATCCCGGTTTTTCCGATGCCTTTCTTTCTGACGGCTTTTTTCTTTCACTTTTTTCTGATCTGCCTCTTCCAGTTGTTCCTCTGCTTGTTCTTTTTTTTCTTCAGTCTCTTGCTCGCCGGTTTTCCATTTCTTTTTCTTGGGCCTTACCTGCTCTTCCGATTCCGAAGTTGTGTCGTCCTCTTTTTCAACCTGCTTGTCCTTACTCAAGCCTGGGGCCTTCTTCTCAATTCCTGGAAGAACATCGGAATCCCAGCCTTTCTTTTCCCCTTTGTCCCAGCCAGGGGGCCTGTCGCTACCACGCCCCTTACCCTTGCCTTTGGCAAAGGCAGCCGAACTAACCAAGAAGAGTGACAAAACCATTACTACAACCCAACATGTTATCAGCTTTTGCATCATCTGCTCCTTTCTTGATTGATACGCAACAGCAATATTCCCTTTGTTGATAAAAATGTATAGGTTGCATACGATATCACAGCTCTTACAAACTGGAAAGACCAAAAACCATAAGCCCCGCAACACCCTTGACATCCCACCAACAGTCTTCTATGAGATTGATTTAACTGACCTTTGTGGGGGAACCGTCATGAACAGATCCCACCTCATCGAAACCATGCAACTGGTCAGAATCATTATATGTATTGAACGGGCTGATGTACTTAACGAGATGACATGGAAGAAAAGACTAAGGATCGGGATAATCATTTGTGACCGCTACCGCAGGTGTGCGGGCGGTAACTGTTTCAGATCATTGGGGAACAGGGAAGGTGCGTTTAGCCTATGACTAATGCACAAGTGAAATGATTGAGCAGTCAGAATAATGGCAGAGGGCGGTCTAACATCAATGGGGTCAGTCCACATCAGAAATCTGAAATATCAAACTCAGTGGAACTACTCCGTAAATCTTTCCACTTCAACTCTCAATTCGTAGATGTCTCCCATCATGGTCATAAACTCTGGTTCTCCGCAGTCCAGAGTTGACCTCACCACAGAAGCTATCTCTTGCTTGGTGTCGTTCCTCAGTTCATCGGTGGACAGAACCGTCAGCAAATTCCCAAGGCAGATCATCCGTCGAAAACGTGCTGATGAATCCTCTTTATCGATGTCTGTCAGATCTTTTAAGGTATGACACTCGCAGGCGCGCCTGATGTGACCTGGCAACCTCCAGTGGTCACACAAGAGTGTGCCAAAAAAGCCGCTCGAAGGTAATGAGTAATGCCTTTCTGCCTCATAAAACAAACGGCCCTCTTTATTGCAAAACAGCTGAAGTGTCTTGTAATGATCAGGAAAGAACTTCAGGTAAACCAGCTTGCCGATGTCATGCAAGATGGCTGCAGACCATAATTCCTCAAAGGAGAGATGGGGTTCGTATCTCTTGGCCAGGTATTTGGTGCAAAGGGCAGCATAAAAAGAATGGAACCAAAACCTCTTGAGCTCCTCCTTCTCATCAATGGCCAATGTGTTGACCACAGATAGTGAAAGGACCATACGATAAATCTCGTTGAGTCCCAGAAACGCAATTGCATATTTTACCGCTGTCATCTCCTTGGACAGTCCGTAATAGGCCGAGTTAGCGACTTTGAGCACCTGGGCCGCCAGCGCCGGCTCGCCGCCGACGAGCTCGGCCACATTTGCCATGTCCGCATCACCGCCTTCGATCAGATTCTGAATCTTGCTTACCACCTCTGGCAAGGCGGGAAGCACAAAATGCTCACGAAGAAATGTCTTTGGGTCAATCTCAATGGGGGCTAGTTCGGTCATAAGCTCATCATGCCAAAAAAGTTCCTTCTTTCCTTGCCAACAGTTTGCGGGACAACTAACGGTGAATTGCATTTTATGTGCCAACTGGAACGGCCCAAAAGGGCTTTATCAGACCACCTCATAAGGCTCACGATCTCAGTAGAATACAAACCAGAACGGACAACAGCCTGACACAGCCTTTGGCTTCAGTATTCCCGCTCACTGGCAACGACAGTCCCTTGTCTGCCAATAATTTGACACAGCAAGGCTTGGAATTTGACGTTTAAAAAATTAGTGCATGGTCGGGCCATCCCTCTTCAAGACCTCCTCTTTTAAGAACTGGAAGACCCCGTACTCCTCAGCGTCCGGTTCAAGTTCGCCAAGGGCAACCCCTGGGATGATATCTCTTGCAATAGGATCCCTTACAGACACCTTCTGTTTTATCAGCCTAAGAGTATTTGTTTTGTCGTTGTACATGATAATAGGGCCAAAAGATTTTCTTTCACCTTCTTCATGGCAATGCCCAAACATCACGTAGTCATTTACCATCACCTCTGCAGGCGCTGGCTCGTAACCCATGATTTCAGCAAAAAGATCCAGGATCTCCATGACTCCATCGGAATCTGCCCTGGCAAAGGCCTCAAGCCCCTCATCGGCCATCTCTTCTATGTCCCTTTTTTCATAACGAAGATCTAACAACTCCGAAGCGCGATCTTGCACATAGCGAAGAGCCTCGCGACCTTTGCACATGAGAATATCTGAGTCGTTTAAGATCTTGATAATGTTTCGAATGCTGATCATTTCCTTCAATTCAGGACTCTTGCGCAGTGTCACATCATCAGGGGTCGTGTTCCCGTAGAGGGGAAGTTCGTTGTCCAAGACAAGGACCTCTGCCCTGCCTTCATCCAACTCTCGAACATAAAGATCGAGGTCTCTTCTTTTTTCAAAAAGAAAAGGACTTAGGGCAAGAAGTCTCCGCATCGATTCCTTGTCCACCTTGCGAGATACCCCGGAATGTCCTACGGACAGGGAGACGGTCCTTGAAATCCTGTCTATTAACATCTTTTTTTTCAGGTTCTCTTTAAATGACATGTGGCCCTCCTAACCCGGACAAACCGGAATCAGTAGGTTAAGGACACTGTTCTTCCCAGACCGCCTTCATGGCTTGCAATGACAAATACCATACCGACGGCGCGAGGTAAACCCAAAAGGTCCTTTCCCTTGACTCCAACTCATCGTTCTGATAGATTTTTTTATATTTCAGAAAGGAGTCAACCATGGATGTCTATGAAGCAATCAAGGGCCGCAGAAGCATCCGGAGATTCAAACCGGATCCGGTCCCTGAAGATGTCCTTGCGAGGATCTTGGAGATGGCCATCTGGGCGCCATCTTGCATGAACTTGCAAAACTGGCATTTCGTGGTGATTACTGGGGACCGAAAGGAAGCCCTTGTTGAAATATCAAGCAAGGGTTATGACTACATAGAGCCGGTCCTTAGGGAGGTATTTGCCGAAAAGCCTGGAGTGGTGGAGTTCACCAAGAAATTTTTCAAGCGGCTCGGAGGCGCTCCGGTCATTGTCTTTGCCTATTATGCGCCAACCAAGGAAAGGCCCGAAACGAGCATTCAAACCGTGGCTGCAGCCATCCAGAATCTCTTGCTGGCAGCCCACGCCGAGGGATTAGGCGCCTGCTGGATGACGGGTCCCGTGCACGTAGCCAGCCAGATCAACGAGTTCCTTGGCATTGCCGACAAGACATTGGTGGCAGTCATCCCTGTCGGCTATCCTGATGAGTCACCTCCTGCCCCGAAACGCAAGCCAAACCGGGTGATCTACGAAGGGTTCTAAGGCAACCAGGCTATCACACATGAAATTCAGACGACTCCTGGAAAAGATGGTCAGTACCCAAATCGAGGTCCGCGGCATCCACGACCAGAGGGTGCTGGAAGCCATGCGGAAAGTTCCCCGTCATCTTTTTGTCAGTGAGGCCCTCCAGGACCAAGCCTTCGGAGACTTCCCTCTTCCAATTGGAGAAGGCCAAACCATATCCCAGCCGTTTATCGTGGCCGAGATGACACAGGCCCTTGAATTGGCCCAAAACGACCGCGTACTCGAAATCGGAACCGGTTCGGGTTATCAAACGGCGATCCTTGCTGAACTGGCCTACCGGGTCTATACCATTGAACGGGTACGCAAGCTATTCATCGGCGCCCGAAAGATTCTTGACCAGTTGCATTACCACAACGTGGTTGCAAAGTGCTCCGATGGAACCTTGGGATGGGCAGAGGAAAGTCCTTTTGATGCAATCATAGTCACAGCCGGCGCTCCGGAAATGCCAGACACCCTAGTCGAACAACTTGAGGAGGGAGGCCGCTTGGTTATCCCGGTGGGAGGAAGGCTTTCCCAGACCCTCCTCAAGATTGAGAGGCACGAAGATGGCATTCGCAAAACCAACTTAGGAGGTTGCCGGTTCGTAAAGCTCATTGGAAACCATGGCTGGAAGGAATATTAGGCCGTGCTGGGAAGGCTCTACGACTGGGTTCTTCGCTGGGCCAAAACACCATTACCAGCGGTGTGATCCTCACGAGGAGGAGTTGAAGTTATGATGAATGGTCCTGTTGATTCTGGCCGGTCCTTCACTGCCTATCTCGGATTGACCATGAAAGGATTTTGCATGGGCGCTTCTGATGTGATCCCTGGCGTGTCAGGCGGCACCATGGCATTCATTCTCGGAATCTATCAGGAACTGATCAAGTCCATCAAATCGTTTGATTTGATCTTTTTGAGACTCCTATTCTCCTTAAAAGTAAAGGATGCCCTGGATCATGTGTCCTGGCAATTTCTTATGGCAATCGGGTTTGGAATACTCACAGCCATCTTCACGCTTGCCAGGATCTTGGCCTGGCTTCTTGAAAACCAGCCCGTATTCATTTGGTCTTTTTTCTTCGGCCTGATCGTTGCCTCCCTGTTTACCGTGAGCAAGCATCTTGCCAAGTGGACCCCCTCCATCGTTATCTGGATAGGATTGGGGGCGTTATGTACCTATCTTCTGGTCGGGATGGTCCCGACTAAGACGCCGGATACGGAATGGTTTTTGTTTATGAGTGGGGCCATTGCCATATGTGCCATGATCCTCCCGGGAATATCCGGGGCCTTTATCCTTGTGCTCTTGGGGAAATATCATTATGTCTTGGAAGCGGTAAATAATAAAGATATTCTCACCCTTTTGCTGGTGGCTGGCGGAGCAGGCGTGGGGCTGGTCACATTTGTTCGTCTACTCAATTGGCTTTTCAATAGATACCACGATATTACCATAGCCCTGTTAACCGGTTTCATGTTCGGTTCGCTCAGAAAGGTCTGGCCCTGGAAAAAGACCTTGCAGAGCATGACGGACACGCACGGAAATGCAATTGCTACGGCCCAGGCCAATATGTTACCGTCTTGCTGGGATAGCAAACTGGTGATAGCTCTTTGCTTGGCTGTTATTGGTTTTTTGATTGTCTTTTCTCTGGACTTTTTGGCTGAAAAAGAGAAATGAGAGACGGCTGCTCCACGGCAACTATCCAGAAGGGAATTCGCTAAGCAACTAAGGGGGCATCACCATGAAACTTCGGCAATGTGTGATTGTGCTCATACTGACAACCTTTCCAGCCCTCGCCTCAGCGGAATTCTACAAATACGTGGACAAGAACGGTAACGTTCGCTTCACGGACAACCTCGCCAATGTCCCGGCTGATCAGCGGTCACAGGTTGACGAATATGAGGACCCCCCTTATCCGTCAAGCCAAGAGAAGAGGACCGAAGTGGAGGCAGACGAAAAACTGGACCGCGAAAAGTCTGATCAACCGGCCCAAGCAGGGCACCCCCCAAAAGAACCTCTGATCGAAAGAATGAAGAGCGATGCTGCGGCGCAGAAACTGAAAGAGACCGGAGCGAGGTTACGAGAAGAATATGAGGCTCTCATGAAGGAAAGAGAACAACTCGACAAAATATCAACGATACGCATGACACCAGCCGCGCGGAAAGAACTTGTCGAGAAAATAACGGGCTTTAACGCAAGAATTAGAGACTACGACAAAAGAAAAGAAGCATATAACAAAGAAGCTCAAGCCCACAATGCCAGCATAAAAGATGCACGGAGGACCCTTTTACCCAAGGAGCAGCCAACAGATTGAGAAATTAGAAGCGACGCCACCATGACTGAAAGGCCGCGCCTAATCATCATTTCAGGCCCTACCTGCGTTGGTAAGACCCGTACGGCCATTGCCCTGGCCGAGCCCCTTGCAGGAGAGATCATCAGCGCTGATGCCATGCAGGTTTACAGGCATATGGATATCGGCACGGCAAAGCCCACCGAACAAGAACGAGATCGCGTGCAACATCATTTGATTGACGTAGTGGACCCTGACGAATCCTTCAGTGCAGCCCGGTTCAAGTCCACCGCAGAGCCTTTGATTGGAGAGCTGCATAAAAAAGGGCTCCCTGTTTTTGTGGTTGGCGGCACCGGTCTCTATATCAAGGCCATTACCCAAGGGCTGTTCAGGGCCCCAAGAACGGACGAGGCTATCCGGAAAAGGCTGCGAGCCGAGGCTGACGCACGCGGCTCATGGGTGCTCCACAAGCGCCTTCAGGCAGTCGATCCAGTGGCCGCGATAAACATCCACCCCAATGATGCCTATCGTATCATACGGGCCCTGGAGATCTTCGAAGTCACTGGAAAGCCCCTTTCTGAACATCACCGTGCCCACGGCTTTTCGGAGAATCCCTACCGAACGCTCAAGATCGGCCTTCTCGTGGATCGCCACATCCTGTATGGTCGAATCAACAAGCGTGTGGACGAGATGCTTGCATCAGGATTGCTGGAAGAGGTAAAAGGGTTGCTGGACAAAGGGTACAGCCCTCGCCTTAAGTCCATGCGCTCTATCGGCTACCGCCACATGACAGACCATTTGCAGGGGAAGGCCACATGGGACGAAACCATAGACCTTTTCAAGCGTGATACCCGCCGCTATGCAAAGCGACAGTTGACATGGTTCAGAACAGATCCGGAAATCGAGTGGATCAAGCCGTCAGACGTTGACGTCATGCGAAAAAAGGTGGTAGGGTTCTTGACAAGATAGGTGCTCGGCCCGTAATCTCCATGATCCGCCCGAAGGGCCGGAGAAACGGAACATAAAAACCGGTCATCGATCATCTGCCATGGCAACTACTGCTTTAGAAAGATTACGACGACTGCTGAGCCTTTTTTCGCGTGAAGATCGTCTGTTGATCATCATCAACGCAGACCCGGACGCCATGGCCAGCGCCATGGCTTTGAAACGCCTTTTGTGGCGGCAAGTGTCTGCCACCTGTATCGCCCATGTGAATACCATCAGTCGACCTGACAATCTAGCCATGATCCGGCTCCTTAAGCTGGATCTCCTCCCCTTTGAAAAAGTGTCCCCAGAGCAATTCACACGCTTTGCTATCGTCGATTCCCAACCATCCCATTACGAGGAGCTTGAAGGCATCGGTTTTGATGTCATCATTGACCACCACCCTGCCAGAGGCGATGAGGCCACCTTCGTCGACATACGCCCGGAATACGGGGCCGTATCCACCGTCATGACCCAGTATCTGCGGGCTGCCAAGATAAAACCCTCTGTAAAGCTCGCCACCGGGCTCTTCTACGGCATCAAGACAGACACAAGCAACTTTGAGCGAAAGTCCGTCATGGAAGATGTGAATGCCTTTCAGTTTCTCTTTCGTTACGTAAACGTGCATATGGCAAGGAGCATTGAGCAGGCGGAACTTACCCTGGATTCTCTGAAATACTACCGGAGAGCGTTGGAAGCGATGCGCGTGCAAAAGCGCCGTGTCCATGTGCACCTGGGGCCTGTGTCAAACCATGATGTGTGCGTATCCATTGCAGATTTCTTTATGAAGATTCATGATATTGCCTGGACTGTTGTGTCTGGCGCCTATCAGGGCCGGTTGGTCATTATTGTCAGAAACGACGAGATTCGAAAGAATGCCGGCAGGCTATTGAGTAACGTTTTTGGGCACTTGGGCACCGCCGGAGGACACAAGGGAATGGCCAGGGCCGAGATCCCTCTGGAGAACCTGGAAGGTGTGGTTCAATACAAGGATGACAAGGTAATGTCTCGATGGATTGCCAGACAGCTAGACAGACACACGTAGGCATGAAAGCTCAAAGTTCAAAGAAAAAAAGGCCGTGATTGGGGTTCTGTTTTGGCGATCCCTTGATCTTAGAAGTTATTGTCTTCCCATCGGCTCTTAGGGCTTACAGCTACACTCATCACTTGTTCAACAGATTACTTATGGCAATAAGTTCCTCCCTGTGCTGTTCAATGGTGAAGGGTTTGCTGTTGCGCGCGGCGAGGCCGTCATCTCTTTGGCGCTCCTTGAGATACTGTTTGGCGCCAGCTATGGTATATCTCTTTTCGTAGAGCAACTCTTTAATCTCCAAAATGATCTCTATATCACGTTTTCTGTAAAGGCGTTGCCCTGAGCGAGACCTGACAGGGCTGATCCTTGAGAACTCCGTCTCCCAGTACCGCAGTACATACGGCTCAAGACCGGTTGCAGCACTAACCTCACCGATCCTGAAATACCGTTTTGCGGGTATCTGGGCCTCTATGGGCCTCATTGATTTGCTCCTTCAGCACCCGGCTGACCTTGAAACTCACTACTTTCCTGGCAGGAATTGTCATGGCCTCGCCTGTTTGCGGGTTCCTCCCCTGCTGTGCCTTTCTTTCACGGACAGCGAATTTTCCAAAGGCCGAAATCATGACCGGCTCCCCACTTGTCAAGGAACTTTTGACTAACTCAAGGGCTGCATCAACAATCGCCGCGGTCTCTCGCTTCGGAAAGCCGACTCTCTCGTAAATCGCCTCAACGATGCTTTTCTTGTTCATGTCTTGATTATTCGTTTCTCGGTCTACCCTGCTGGCAGCTCGGCCTTAAACCGTCGCAGTGTCTTCTGGGTAACGGCTACGTGAATGCTGTTGACCTCGCTATCAGTAAGATTTCTTTCAAAAGAACGATACGTTAACCTCAAAGCCATGCTCTTTTTCCTCGCCGGGATTGGAGGGCCTTTATAGACATCAAATATCTCCACGCCATCGATCAGCTCCTGGCCCAGGCCTTCAATGAAATCCAAAACACTCTGGGCCTCAACAGCATCATCTACAATCAAGGCGATATCCCGCGCAGTGGCCGGAAACCTGGATATCGGCTTTACGCGTTTTTCCTCCGAACAGAGACAGACAACCTGTTCAAAGTTCAGGTCAAGGCAATAGGCCGGTTGTTTCAATTCAAAGTTGTGCAAGACCTGACCGGTCACTTCTCCCACTGTGCCCACTGATTTCTTGCCTGAATACACCTCAGCGGCATGGCCGGGTCTCAGGTAAGGATGACCCGGACCCTTCAGTGCCCTATAGCTCACATGGGGAATATTCAAAGCTGCACACAAGGTATCAACGATCCCCTTGATATCATAAAAATCCAGCTTTTCTTCCTGGACATTCCATGTGCTATTGTGCTTCGCCCCGGTCCAAAGGCCGGATATCATCTCCACCTCTTCGGGAAGTTCATCATGGCCGGTCTTCAAAAAGATCTTGCCCAGTTCAAAAATCCTCAGGTTCTCGTTTCGCTGCGTGCTATTTCTAAACATAGTAGTCAGCAGGCCTGGAAGCAACGAGGTCCTCATGACGCCAAGCTCTTCGGTGAGGGGGTTGGCGATAGACACCATCCGCCGACGCGGGTCGTTATCTGCGAGCAGAAGCCTGTCACAGGCATCTTCGCCTATGAAACTGTACGTTACAATCTCCGAGAACCCACAGCCGGCAAGGACCTGGCGGAGCAGATCCCTGACCCGAAGCCGTTTTTCCTGTTCCTTGGCCACCACATGCGACACAGGTTGGGTGGTGGGGATCTTATTGTAACCACTCAACCGCGCCACCTCCTCCATGAGGTCCTCTGGACGTTCGATATCCACACGGCAAGTTGGCGGCGCCACCTTGAGCCTATCTTCATCCAGGACCTCAACCTCAAACTCAATGGATTCCAGGTGAGAGATAATCGCGTCCCGGCTTAATCCCGTACCCAGGAGCCGGTTCGTGCGATCCACGCTGAGTTCTATCACCCTTTCAGGAATTGGCCGCGGGTAAACATCAATGACGCCGGCAGCTAGCTTCCCACCTCCCATCTGAACCATAAGTTGAGCTGCTCGATCCAAGGCCCTTACTATCCCTTCAGGGTCTACGCCCCTTTCAAACCGGTGTGACGATTCGGTGCTCAAACCGAGCCTCTTGGCGGTACGCCTGATGGTGATTGGATTAAAATAGGCGCTTTCAATAAGCACACGAGTCGTATCATCTTCGATTTCCGATTCAAGCCCGCCCATGATTCCGGCCAGGGCCACAGGCCCTTTGCCGTCGCAGATCATGAGCGCTTCATCTGTAAGGTTGCGTTCCGTGCCGTCCAGGGTGGTAAAGACCTGCCCCTCTTTCGCTGTTTCTACAACGATACGATGTTCGGCCAAGCGGTCGAAATCAAAGGCATGCAAGGGTTGACCAGTCTCCATAAGGACAAAATTGGTCACATCCACCACGTTGTTGATGGCCCGGAGCCCCACGGAATTCAACCTGTCTCGTAGCCAGAAAGGAGAGGGGGCTATGTGGACCCCTGTGACGAGCCGCGCGGCATACCGAGGACAGTGATCTGGGACTTCGATGGTCACTGACGCAAGCTCCTCAATGGGTGTTTCGCCTGATGGGAGCTTCACCTCCGGGTAATTCAACGGCACGCCAAGAATGGCTGCTACCTCACGGGCTATGCCAATGACGCTGAGACAGTCAGAACGATTTGGTGTAAGGTCAAACTCGATGACGGTATCTGAGAGGCCAAGGGCCGCGGCAACCCCCCTGCCTGGTACGCTTGACTCAGGCAGAACAAGGATGCCGGATCTGTCCGTTCCAAGGGCAAGCTCTGCTTCAGAACACAACATGCCTTCTGAAACTCGTCCCCGGATACGACCGGCTTCAATCGTATCGCCTGAAGGAAGCTGAGTCCCGGGAAGCGCTACCGGCACCAAGTCGCCCTTCTTGATATTGGAGGCTCCGCAAACGATGGACTTAACTTCCGCGCCTACATCCACTTTGCACACGGAAAGTGTGTCGGCATCAGGATGGGGTATTATTTCAACAAGACGTCCCGCCACAACGCCATCCAGACAAGCATATCGATCTGAAAGGGCGTCCACCTCCAGTCCGGCCATGGTAAGAGCCTCGGCAAGCTCAACCACATCCACATCGACAGTTACATAATCCTGAAGCCAGCTTAGACTAACTTTCATGGGTCAAAGGTTTACTTATGGTGTAGGGCCACGTCATTTAAACAACTAACCGCCTGAATTAACAAAAAGTATATGTTAAATCAAAATGCTACAAATTCGAAGCACGTGCTGTTT
>DAOUWN010000191.1 GCA_030667105.1 Deltaproteobacteria bacterium | reverse complement strand
GACGGCATGGTTGGGAGCTTCAGAAGGAATGTGGGGGTGTCAATATGAAGTTCAAGGTTAGTTTGTACAATAGCCAGAAAAGGGATCGTCAGTGCGGGGCTCTGCAAAGACTATTGGTGCGGTTGGTTTTAGGAGGTAAGAGTACAGATCTCATTTTCGATATCAACGCTCAGAGGTTCAAAAAGCTGAGTGTATCTTCCTTGCCACACGTTATACATTTTATCGCCCGATTTCATTATAGATATCTAACCATCTCCCGCCTCGAACTAGAGAAGCCCTGGTCAGATATCTGATATCATCCCCGACCTAACTGTCAAGCCCATCAAAGATCACCTTGTATCATCCTTGTCCGCTAATCCGAACCCGTCAGAGATTACTGCCTGAGTACATCCCAGTTCAACCCGTCTCTGTCTTCCAGCACATTCTCCCAATTGTCAAAGATCACCTCACCCTTGTTGCCCAGCTAACTTCCAACGTCCGGCGCACAAGTCACCTCTTCGTACAGCAAGAATTATACCGATCAAGCAGGGTGAATGTCTTTGCTTTTAACTTCAATGCGTTAAGCCCAGTGAAAACAGAGTCAGCGGCCCAAGAATTGGATAATAAAGTTCCGCTATTGGGAAAAGAAATGCTCATTTGGTGGCATTAAAAGTAACATTGACATGACTGGATGAATGGGTCTTTCGGGCGGATCACAAAGGGCTGTAAAGATCTCCATCTGGTATTTGTGTCAAAAAACATGGGTTGTCAAAACACAGTGTCCTTGCAAGATCGAGACTCACACCGGCCAAAACCCGACTACAACTCACTTGCCACGATCTCCAATACACGGAAAGCAAAGGTTTCATATGTGTATCAGAAGAATGGCGGTTAGTCCACATCAGTCTGGACTACTACACGGAAAAGTCGCCCCAGAATCCACGATCTCTGCCAAAGGCATAGGGGTACAGGAGAAAGGAGGTCCTGTGGGTGTGAAAACGCATCTTATATGTGCTCAGATACTGACCACAGGAATGTTTCTTAGGGTTAGCTCTCGTGGATAAGAAATCCGATAGATGCCAGTACGACAGTAGCCAGGCCGAAACTAAAGTATATCATAGTGAACATTGTGAACTTTCCAACGGAGTCAAACAGGCCCCCATTATGCACGTAGCCCCAAAATAATGTGAAAACGTAATTCATCAGCAGAGCTAGCTTGATTCTACCAAAAAGCAGTGCTGTGGTCGATAGCCCTAAGAGCAAAATGACCTGCAATAATGGAACGCTGAGTTGTGTTGAAAGAAAAAACTCCATGGCTGTACCCCCCCCTGAAACAAGCTATGTTGTAAGGGTTATCGGCACATGTAGGGAGAACCTTAAGGCTGGCACAAGGGGAAGAAAGGCCGGAGAGCCTTCTAAACGGTGAACCGAGGTGTTCTTAAACTGTTCTAACCATTGTTTGATGTTAGGTAGGCCCCCTGCCGGAGATGTCTGATAACAGAAGATGGGACCTCAGGCAAGAACCAATGCAGGCAGGATCATAGACTTCGTACGGTAACATAGACAATTCGGGCCTTCAAATAGTTGCCCCTGATTGCAGTCATCTTGCATTTTGGCGGCCTTGAAAAAACCAAGATCAATGACAGCAATGTAGCTGGGAAATTGGTTCTTTGAGTGAGGATCAACAAATGAGATCTTTATCGCTGGAATCCTGATCTTGTTGGCGGAGTACAATGAAATCTATATTTTTTCTGGAATGTGGTGTAATTGCAGCAAGTTATGATCGAGAAGGCATCTGGACGGGCACAAAATATGGACATCTGGTGAGCTTGGTGTCCTCTTGAAAAGTCAAGGAAGGCGTCCGCCTCAGGCGGATTAATCGGAGGAATACATTGAGTATTTTGAGTCCGCCTCCGGCGGATGAGCCTGACGCAGAGATTGAGGAAAACAGCCTTTCTCGGACAGGCTCCTAGAAGTGACACCAGTTTCATTCCTTGGCCAGGGTCTCTTGAAGACACAGACTCGCCACAAAGGCAATGATCCCGCAGACGAAAAGCACAAAAAACGCCTTTTCGTAACCAGCCAGAGTAAAGGCATCCCCCACCCGGCCATGGCTTTCCAGGACATATCCCAACAGAGGCTGAAAAATGGCCCCACCGGCAAAAGGAAAAATATTGACTAACCCCGTGGATGTCCCTGCTATCTGCACAGGAAACAGTTCCTTGGTTGTCGTAAAGCCGATTACCACAACGGCACTGGAAAAGATGCCGAGACCAAGACATATCAGGTAAAGGCCTGCAATCGGTAGTCCGTCTGTGTAGAAAGCCAAAAGAGCAGTAAGGCAAAGCAAAACGAAGCTTGACAGTACCAGCACAGGTTTTCGCCCTTGGAAAACTCGGTTGGACAAAACACTGAGCATTGGACTCCCAGCGATCATGCCGATAGCCAGCATAGAGAGGATCTGGCCTGCTTGAGCCTTTGTCAACCCGTAGACCTGCATTAAATATGGGCCTCCCCAAAGTCCGCCAAAAGAAAAGAATACAGCACAGTCAAAAAAGAACCAGATCGCAACAGGCCAGAATCGTGGGTATGCGAGTACCTTTTTCATGCCTTCCATCAGCCCGACAGCTTGCGGACTTGTCACTGACTGTTCCGAAGGTGAGGGCCAACCCAGATCTGCAGGCCGGTCCCGAACAAACAACCACACCAAGATGGCAAGCGCTGATGTAGCAATCCCAACAACCACAAAAGACAAGCGCCAACCAATCCAGGTGCTGAGCAAGGCCAGAGGAGTAGCCGCGGTCAGCGTACCTATGCCACCCATTGCCATAAGAATACCGGTCATAGTGGCAAACTCCCTGATACGAAACCATTCTGCCAGCACCTTCATGGTCGGCACAAAGAGCATGGAGACACCCAGCCCGACAAGGGCGCGCCCCACAATTGCCCACAAAACAGTTGGGGCCAAACCAAGAAGCAGAGAGCCGATAAAGGCCACCGCGAAGAACAGTGTAATGGTTCGCCTAGGCCCCCAGGAATCGGAAAGAAGACCTGCTGGTAGCTGCATGAGTGCATAGGTATAGAAATAGGCTGAACCCAAAAGCCCGAGCATGGCCCCTCCGGCGTTAAGATCGCGCATCATGTCAACCGCCACCACCGCCGGACAGAGACGGTGGAAATAGACCAAGACATAGCTCAGGGCCAAAATCCAAAAAATCAGCCAGCGGTAGCGAAGGGGATTCCTGAGTAGATCAGACACTATACCATCCGTATCATGTTAGCCTTTTCAAACAAATTGCCTGAAACTGGCTGCAAACCTTTTCAAAGGGCTGGACTGTTACTACCATCCTAACCCGCATCAACAGAAATTAGTCACCATCAGTCATCGATTCGTCATCTTGCATAGCTGATGGCAGGCTGGGCTGGGTATCGATTGCTTCGGGGGCTACTAACTCCGAAGTTGCAACACCCATATCATGAAACCGCCGCACCGCCGGCAACAGACGTCTTTCGAATGAAGCAATCGCTTTGTTGTAACCTTCGACTGACTTTAGCAGAAACTTGCCAGAAACTTGCCCATCTCGGCTAGATGTTGGACAAAGGTTTCTACCCGTTTGTACAGGTCCTGTCCTTCTCTGGCAATCTTCAGGGCGAATGATAAGAACTCGCTTTTCGGTAGACCGTGTATGGCAAAAATGTCGTTGTGTGTCAATGATATGATCATGTCCATATTCTGTGGTTTTGGGTGTCGTGCCATGTGGGGTTCGGAAGAAGCGCCGAAGCAGGCGAGTCTGGTTGTCGTGGTCGTCTTTGATGGAGTCAATTTGACCAGATATCACCCCCCGGACCGATCACTGAAAGGCGGGCATAAGGATTTTCGATCTCGAACGGAACAGGCAACAGTCGCCTGCATCCCCTGTGCTGGTCCGCCTGAGGCGGAGCCTTGTGGGTGTGGGGGCTTTCTGTTTTTGGAAGCTAGGACCGCCATTTTTGTTTGAGCATTTCCCAATAGTAGGCGAGTACTGCTCCCAAGACGAAGATGCCCATCAGACCGATGGTTTTCATGATGGTTTCCATATTATTGTTATCGGCACTTTGGGGAAGAACCTCAAGGTGTGGCGGATGCAAACGTCAGGAAGACCATAAACATGCAGGCATACAACGCTTAGAATGTGCTCAGATGCACGCAGCAGGCACGTATTAGGACGCAGGAGCGACGATTTCTGGTTAACGCTAAGCCGGAAATCGATCCGTTGGCCAAGGAAGAGCTGTTTCTTTTTATTGAGACCTGCAGGCAGTATTACCCTTGATATTTATGGCCACTTAATCCCCGGTTCAAACAGAAAAGCCGTCAATAAATTAGACGACTTGGACGCACCCTTTTGCACCCTATACGCACCCACCTGCCAAAAAGCTATCTAGTGTCCATCCATAAATGGTCTTTTTGCCCAATCTCTGCGTTATGCTCAAAAAATAATCCTCGGAATATCACACATATGCCTGCGGTTATTTTTTTCGCATGCCTTGATTTTGAACAAACTGAAACGTTTTGAAACGGGCTCATCTGTGAAGCATTCGAATTCTGAATAATTCCTGGAAAACAAACAGAGACTTTTTGATATTGTCATAATGTATTCGTGAATCTTCCACATGGCGCCATTGAACCGGGAATTCGGCCACTTTAAAACCACCTCGTTTTGCCAGCCATAGAATCTCGGGGTCAAAGATGACACTTTCCAGCTTTTGCTTCCCGAACAATTCCTGTGCCGCCCGGGCTTTAAAAATCTTGAATCCGCACTGGGTGTCTTTGTACTTGATTCCGAGATAGCAATTCTGAACAAACGTGTATGTTTTCCCGGAAAGTTCACGGAAGAGGTTTTGGTGATAGCTAATCACAGATCCGGAAACAGTACGTGAGCCTATGGCGATATCGAAGTCGTCTTCGAGTAACTGAATTCCCTTTTCCACAAGTTCAATGGGAACGGAGTAGTCAGCATCCATAAACATGATAAGTTCTCCGCGTCCTTTTAGCATACCGAATCGAACCGCATACCCTTTTCCCCGGTTTGGATGGTACTCCAGAAATTGAAGTGATACGTTCTTGCCAATGGGT
>DAOUWN010000227.1 GCA_030667105.1 Deltaproteobacteria bacterium | reverse complement strand
TTTCGATATTTGAATTTCGGATTTCCCCGTCTCTGATAAGTGGATTAAATGTAAATATTTTAACGTCATTTCGTTTTGCCAATTTAGAGTACAGAATGTATGAGACGGGGTACTAGTGCTTCATATAGGACTCCCATAGGCTCCAGATCAGATTCTGCTCCCCCTCACTTCCAAAACAGTAATCATCCAGCGCCGCCCGGTTATCATCGCTCATCTCCTTGAACTGGACGCCCACTACAATACTCGTTTCCCCTTCATGAGGCACCTCTTTACTCCAGACAACCGTGCCCAAGATATTGAGATTAGCAACTGCCTTGGGCAAATTCATCTCGACCTTGACGTTTTTTCCCAACAACCCTGCAGGATGTCCAGTTTGGTACTTCGCGCCCAAAACAAGACAGGCCCCACCTGAGGAGATATCCTCGGTGATCCCATCCACAACCAAAGGGCTTTTGTCAGGCTCTTTCGGAAAAATTTTCAGTCTCACCTTTGTTGGCAGTTTATGTCTGACCGTCTTTCGTACGGTTCTGGGGGGCTCTTTTTCCCGTGATTCCGAACGAGTCCCATAAAGATCCCTTACCAGAAGTTCAACATTGGGATACTTGTTGCAGACCGTTCTCAGCCTTTCTTTTGAAATCTTGACCAACTCAACGCGAGTAATCGTCTCAACATCTGATTGAGATACTTCTTGTTGATCAAAGGGGTAAACGTCACCGAAGAAATTGTTTTCCGCCAGATCGGCGGTCGATTTTTCAGCCCCCCATTTTCCTTCTGCCAATGCCCGAAAGGTTGTCTCTTTCAAGGACCCGGACACGACAAAATAGATATCATTTTCCGGGTCCCCAAACTTTTTGACGATCTTCCTGCCAGGCAGGCGGACTCGCACCAGGTTGACCATGAAAGCAACGATCTCAGGATAGGCCATTCGGGTTAGAAAATTCTCTAACGAGCCCTCTTGGACTTCCGCTCTGCGGAGGTCTGAATAGAAGGCCCGACCTTCCTGATGGGAGGGCTGAACGATACGCCACTCCAGGATTTTTGACACGATAGCCTGCAGCGTCATGTCCAAATCGATAAAGAGCCGGGTGGCCTTCCTATAAGCATTGACGGCGGCATCAATAGACTTCTTTTGGGCCAGCAAGTCTGCAAAGGCCCGATAGACCCCAGGATCATCGGGAAAGATCTTGGTAACGTTTTCAAATTCCCCAATGGAATCGATCGTCACGGACCCGTCAATAATCCGCTGAACAATGCTATCCTGTGTCTCAACCCGGTCGCCCAACGCTCATTCTCCTCAGTGCTTTTTCCCACCCTTGATAGATTCCACTATCGTGTCAATACGCTCATTCATTATCTCGCTCTTTCGATGGTAAAGACGCATGATTTCGTAACATGCCTTTATCTTGCTGTCATATTTCAATACCATTTTACTGAGCTGAGCAAGCTGTTTGCTCATGGACTTAACTTGCTTCTGAATATCTTCAAGTGCAGCCCCAGGTGCAGATACGGATTTTTCCTGTTTAAGTCCTGTTATGAGTTTTGCGAGGTCATCCTTTTCACCGTCCGAAAGTCCGACACCCAGATCTGTAGCGACTTCTTTCACTCGGGCTTTCTTTGCTACGGGTTTTTCGGCAGGGGGAGTCTCTGGGGCCGCGAGCTCTTCAAGCGCGATGACCTCCTCTGCCTCGGAAGCGTCCACTGCAGAGGCTTTTTCTGTTTCGGACTGTCCGAGCGCTTGGGTTTCGACCTGCGTAAGCTCCTCGAGAGCGAGAGCTTTTTCTTCCTCGGCATCATCAACTGAAGCGCCTTTTTCTGCCGCAGGTTTGTCCGCTTCAACGGTTTCCACTCCTACAAGCTCTTCAAGGGCAAGGTCTTCCTCTGCCATGGGAGCGCCGGCTGAAGGAGGTTCTTGTATTTCAGACTCCCCGGTTGCAGGAGTCTGGGCACTCACGAGCTCCTCAAGAGCAAGGGCTTGCTCCGCATCGGCATCGTCAGATGAAGAACCGTTCTCTACTGCCGGACTTTCCGCTGCCACAAGCTCTTCAAGGGCAAGGTCTTCCTCTGCCATGAGAGCGTCGGCTGAAGGGGGTTTCTTTCCCATGTGGACCTCAGTTGTCAGGATTGATCAAACTTCTTTAGCTCTTTTTCAATCTTCTCATCAATAGCAGCTATGCTATCCTCCGCTGTGGAAAGTGGTTCCGAATCTTCTCCAGAATGGTCTGAATCGACTGCGCGCCTTTTCTGTAACAGGATAAAACTCAGCAACGAGATAATGACAAGTGATAAAACAATTAACGCGGCCAGAAGGTCCACTTGCAAATGGCCATACTTGGAAGGGCGGGACGGTGATTCATCCTGTGGGACTGCCACGGGGCTTGCCTTCTCTGCCACTGGAGTTGGTGGAGGCTCTTTGGGTGGAGCAGGCGATTGTTTTGCGATATCTTGAGAAGGCTTTGCTGAAGGTTCTTGAGTATCCTCCCGCGTTGGTTTGCTCGGAACTACAGTCGGTTCTGGTTCCAAATCTTTGCCCGCCTTTTTTACAAGAGGCTCCTCATGCTCAGCCTCCGGTTTTCCCTCCCCTGTCCGCGCTAGCGCCTTTGCAGGGGGCTCCCTGGATAAAGATTCCTCGAACACAACGCCATCAGGCGGTGAGCTCAACCGGTTTACGTCCAAAACAACACGGTCGGGATTGGGAAGTGTAAAAGCCTTGACCTTGAAATAGGGAAAGGAAAGAGCAATATTGGCAGCCAACCGAGATCCCTGCTGAACGAATTCTATGGCATCAACCCGTTTGGTCGTCTCACTCAATATCTGTTTGGGCAGTGCCGTCGTTGTGTCAACAAAAACCACGGAGAATCTCCCCCTGCCTTTGATCACAGGTTCCTTGAAGACAGCAGAGCCCCGAAATTCAAATACGATTCTCGTAAAGGTCTTGTGTTCGCCAATCCTAATATACCTTAGTTCGGCAGCGTCCGCCCACCCAACCTGGAGCAGCCACAAAACCACAAAACCAACGATTGTCAGCCTTACCTTTGTGTTGTCATTCATTTCAGTTCAGGAAACCTAGCCTTTTTGGCCAGGTCGCCGACTTCGCCAAAGTAGCCTTGGCTACGACGGCTGAAAGAGTCATTGGATCTGCCATACTTGGTTCCATCGAAATGCCTAAAGTGCCTAAAATGCGCTAAAATGCCTAAAATTAATGTATGTTGCCATCTTAGAAATCTCATGCTGATTAGAAATCTCATGCTGAGATGCGGTACGTCTGTATTATACTCCACAAGCCAGGAGCGGATAAGACTCGTTTATCGAAATTGACCCGCCGAAGGCGCACCGCAATTTTAGGCATTTTTAATTTTAGGCACTTTAGGCATTTCCAATCTCAGGCATTCATGAGTTTGCGAAGCGCCTGTGGCCCCTTCAAGGGGGCAGATCAATGCCACGTCCTGGGGCGTGGATGTTTACTTTCCCTATAACAAACTAAGATCCAGGGCAAATGTTATTACATACAAGATTCATACCACAGCTTGAACTCTTTGCCAACAATTTCAGCGCGTAGTCCTTTGTCTGCCCGGTCGCCCCCCCCAAGACACATTGAAATATTCAATAACTGCTACCATGTCAAATCAATATTACCTATTTGACACCCGTATAGAACTCATCGATAATTATTGACAAAAGTGATATCGAGTCTGTCGCCGAAAAGCGCCATCGCAAGCGCCTCAGTTCAACTATTCAGAGGAAAGGTCGTATGGAAACAATGAATTGCCGGGGACTTGCCTGTCCCCAGCCGGTGCTGAGGACCAAGCATTTTATTGAATCGAATTCACAGCTTTCGGAATTTTCTGTGATTGTGGACAATGCCGCCTCGGCGCATAACGTTGTCCGTTTTGCCGAAAGCCAGGGTTTCAGTGCCTCTCTTCAGCAGAAGGGCAATGATTTTGAGATCAAGGCTGTCAAGTCTGACGAAAGCGGCAGCGAATCCATTGAAGAGGATTTAGCTAAATCGGACGAAAAGACCCTGGTGTTGATCCCAAAGGACACCATGGGCTCCGGAGATGATGTGCTGGGTTCAGGGCTGGATGCCTTACTCGTCAACCAGGTCTATTTCTATGATGATCCGGCTCGCTTCACCGATTCGGTGAACAAAATCTGCGATGAGTTGGAGGCGCGTATTGAAAAGAACGAAGGCGTAGTCCC
>DAOUWN010000187.1 GCA_030667105.1 Deltaproteobacteria bacterium | reverse complement strand
CCCCTACAATACTTACCTCGTAGAGTACGATCAGTGGGCCGGACATCATGATCTGGGTGATGACGTCCGGTGGAGTCAGGATAGCTGAAAATATGAAGAAGAGGAGGATGGCGTACTTGCGCTTGGCCTTAAGGAACTGGACGTCCACGATACCGAGCTTAGCCAGAAAGGTTATAAAAAGAGGAAGCTCAAAGACAATGCCAAACGCAAAGAGGAGTTTGGAGGAAAAACCGAGATACTCTTTCATCGACGGGAGGGGCCTAATAGCATCAGATGCAAACCCCATGAAAAACTTGAACCCAAAAGGAAAGACAACAAAATAGCCAAACAATGCTCCGCCCAGAAAGAAGAAAGAAGAGAGGAACACGATCGGAAAAACCCAACGTTTTTCCTTGTGGTATAGCCCCGGCGCAATGAACATCCAAAGCTCGTACATAATGACAGGCACGGCCAAAAGAATCCCTGCAAGAAAAGCGACTTTCAGATAGGTGAAAAAGGCCTCGGGGAGTCCCGTGTAGATGAGCTTTTCCTCCGGGGGCATGGCCGTGAGGAGGGGCTGCATGAGGATATTAAAGAGGGTCTTTGAAAAAAAATAACAGATGAGAAAGCCGATGCCGATTGAAATAAAGCATACGATCAGACGCTTGCGAAGCTCATCAAGGTGGGAGGTGAAAGGGATCTTGTCGTCTTCAGGCATCTTTGGAAGGCCCTTTCTGCTCCGGCCCCGGGTCTTCCTCTTGTTGAGATGTATCCGCGACAGGCTCTGCTGGAGATCCCTTGACGTCGACGTCCTCTTCAAAGGTATGTTCCAGATCCTCTTCCGACACAGAGTCATCGTCTTTTTCTGATGCATTGTCTTTGTCAACAGAAGCAGCGCCTGCGGCCATTGATTCGTGAACGGTCTTTTGAATATCCCCCTTGATCTCTTTTATCGTATCCTTGGCCTCCTTGAAGTCATTGTCTACTTCAATGCTTTGCTTCAGGTCCTGCGTGGCTTTCTTGAACTCCGCGATACCCCGTCCCAGGGATTTTGCGATTTCAGGAAGCTTTTTCGGGCCAAGGACGATCAGGGCAATAGCCAGAATCAATATGATCTCCGGCATTCCCATGCCAAACATAAGCAACTCCCTACTGGCTTAATATTTTGGAAATATGGATAAAAAATTATAGAAATTATAACGATATCTCGCTTCTGTGTCAAGGTATATCAGAACAGTGTATATCAGAACAGCTTACACACAATTATATTGACAACAAATCCGACCTTCCCTAAACTGCTTGTTGAAAGCGCCAGTCAAGCCGGAGTGGTGAAATTGGTAGACGCAGAGGACTCAAAATCCTCCGGGCCTTGCGCCCGTGTCGGTTCGATTCCGACCTCCGGCACCAACATGACAAGGGGCTCGCCATTGTCGGCCGGCCCCTTTTCTTTTTTGTCTTTTTTTGTCTTGACAAGAAAGACCATTTTGTGTATGAGGCATTGAGGTTACGCCTCATTGAAATCGCTGCTGATTTAGAGAGCAAGGACCATTGTTAATCATGAGTCTTAAAAATCTCCTACTGCAGAAAAGATCTCCCATAGTAAAAAAGTGGCGTGACGTCATACTGCAGACTTATCCTGAGCAGAGCCAAGGCTTTTTGAAGAAAAAAGATCCCTTTGGGAATCCGGTGGGCTGCACGATCTCTGAAGGGATAGAATCCTTGTATGACGCGCTCTTGGAAGACTCAGGGTCGGACAAGATTTCCGAGGCTCTTGACAGTATTATGAAAGTCAGGGCTATTCAGGATTTTTCTCCGTCCCGGGCTGTCGGCTTTGTGTTTGGCTTGAAAAAAGTGATCAGAGAGGAACTTGGGAACGAAATCCTACAAAATGGGTCGCATGAAGAGTGGGCGGCATTTGATGCCAGGATAGACGGTTTAGGCCTGCTAGGCTTTGATATTTATGCGAACTGCCGGCAGAAGATTTCTGACATCCGTGTCAATGAGGTAAAGACGCGTTCACATAGACTGTTGCAAATGGCCGGCCTGTCATATGATCTCCATGAGCATGAGGGGGATCCGAATGGGGAAAAGAGGACTGGGTAAGTAACGGACAACATAACATGGAAGCGAGGGAACACTAAATGAACATCATAATCAGTCTCACGGTTTCCTTCCTGGCAGTATTCGGACTCGTTGTGATTGCCTTTGTGGGCGTATGGGGGGCGCACCTGGAGTGGCTTTTTGGGGTCGTGATTCCGTATCTTGCTGTGATCACGTTCTTTATAGGTATTGTCTACCGAGTGGTGAAATGGGCGAAATGCCCGGTGCCCTTCCGCATCCCTTCTACGTGCGCGCAGCAGAAGTCTTTGCCGTGGATAAAGTATGGTTATGCGGAGAAACTGGATAACCCGGTCAACACCTTCTGGGTTGTGTGCAGGATGATCCTGGAGGTCCTTTGTTTCCGGTCCCTGTTCAGGAATACAAGGCTTGAATTCGGTAGCGGCCAGGAGATCAAATACAAATCGGCCAGGTGGCTGTGGCTGGGAGCCATTGCGTTTCATTATACCTTTCTCGTGGTTTTGCTGAGACACCTCAGGTTTTTCACGGAGCCCATGCCTTTTTTTGTCAAGATCATTGAAAATGTCGACGGTTTTTTCCAGATCTTCCTCCCCACCGTTTATCAGAGCGGGTTTATCCTTGGGGCGGCCGTGACGTTTCTTTTGTTAAGAAGGATTCTTGACGGTAAGATGCGCTACATATCCCTTCCTGCTGACTACTTTCCCCTCTTTATGATCCTTGGCCTGGTTACGACTGGTGTCTTGATGCGCTATGTGCTCAAGGCGGACATCGTCAGCGTTAAGGAGTTAACCATGGGCTTGGTTTCTTTCAAGCCGGTCGTTCCGGAGGGGATCAGTGTGATCTTTTACATCCATCTTTTTCTTGTGAGTGTCTTTTTTGCCTACTTTCCCTTCAGCAAATTGACACACATGGCAGGAGTCTTTCTGAGCCCCACGAGAAACCTGTCTAATAACAGCCGCATAGTCAGACACATCAATCCCTGGAATTACCCAGTCAAGTTTCATACATATGAAGAGTACGAAGACGAATTCAGAGAGAAAATGAAAGACGCGGGGTTGCCACTAGATAAAGAGTAATTCTGAAATCTGAAAAAGGAGTCATCATGGCGAAGGATGAAATAAAACAAGAAGATCTATTGAACATCGATCACAGCCCTTCTGTGTTTGAAAAGGGGTGGATGAACACGCCCGTAGATATCAAGCCGAGCATGCATTGTTATGCCTGCGAGCCTGCACGCCTTAAAGTGGTTGACTTTCCAAACCCTAGGGTATGGTCCGTCATGGATGAGGACTGGAAACTGCCGAAGGACTGGAAAGAGACCGTCATGGATGCCTTCAAGGACCGCCTCGACAAGTTCCGTAGCTTTAAACTTTTTATGGATATTTGCGTCAGATGCGGGGCCTGTGCGGACAAATGCCACTTTTTTATTGGATCCGCAGACCCCAAAAACATGCCCGTTTTGAGGGCAGAGCTTATTCGATCCGTTTATCGAAGGAACTTTACAGCGGCCGGAAAGGTTTTCGGCAAGCTTGCAGGAGCAAGAGATCTCGACTATGGCGTGCTAAAAGAGTGGTGGTACTATTTGTACCAGTGCAGTGAATGCCGGCGCTGCTCGATCTTCTGCCCTTATGGCATTGACACCGCTGAGGTGACCATCATGGGCAGGGAATTTACCAACTTACTCGGCCTGAACATAGACTGGATCGCAGCCCCTGTGGCTTTTTGTTACAAGACGGGAAATCACCTGGGCATTCAGCCCCATGCATACAAGAGTATGCTGGAGTTCTTCCAGGACGAGATAGAGGAAGTCACGGGCGTACGGGTGGAGCCGAGCTATAATAGAAAAGGGGCCGAGGTCCTCTTTATCACGCCCTCCGGTGACGTTTTTGCCGATCCCGGCACATGGACCTGCATGGGCTACATGATCCTTTTTCACCAGCTTGGGATTGACATAACGTGGAGTACATACGCTTCCGAGGGCGGAAACTTCGGTCTCTTTACCTCCCATGAGATGATGAAGAGGCTCAATGGGACGATGTACATGGAGGCGAAGCGCCGGGGGGTAAAATGGATCCTTGGCGGGGAATGCGGCCACATGTGGCGCGTGATTAACCAGTATATGGGTACCATGAACCTCGACCTGGCGGAAGGGAGCAACCTGGAGAACCCGGTCTCCCCGATTACGGGCACGAAATTCGAGAACGCCAATTCGACAAAGATGGTTCACATTACTGAGTTTACATCAGATCTTATTAAACACGGCAAACTGAAATTGGATCCCAGCCGAAACGATCACCGCGTGGTGACCTTCCATGACTCCTGCAATCCTGCCAGGGCCATGGGGCTTCTGGAAGAGCCGAGATATGTCATCAAGAATGTGTGCAATCATTTTTACGAGATGCCGGCGTCAACGATCAGGGAGCAGACCTTCTGCTGCGGCGGCGGGTCCGGCCTGAATGCGGGTGAAGACGTGGAACTCAGGATGAGAGGAGGGCTCCCAAGGGCCAATGCCGTAAAGTACGTCCACGAGAAATACGGCGTGAATATGCTTGCCAATGTTTGCGCTATTGACAGGGCAGTCCTGCCGGGTCTTATGCAATACTGGGTGCCCGAGGTGGATGTCACCGGCGTTCACGAACTGGTGGCAAATGCCATGGTGTTGGACGGAGAAAAGGAGAAGACAGTCGATTTGCGTAATGAACCCCTTCCAGGAATGGAGGATGCTGAAGATGTATGACGGAGGTAAAATAATCACCGGCATTGTCATCGGTCTGGTTTTGTTGGCATTTCCCATCTGGTTCACTCATGGCACAGCCCCCCCAAGACCGGAAGTGAAGCTCCCAGAAAAGGAAAAGAAGTGCGTGCAACCGGGACCGTACATGAAGATCAAGCACATGCAACTGCTGGACCTGTGGAGAGATTCTACCGTCCGTGCGGCCAAGAGATCTTACGTGGCCGCTGACGGCAGAAAGTACGAGATGAGTCTCCAGAATACGTGCATGAGCCCGGAATGTCATGCGAAAAAGACCGAGTTTTGCGACCGGTGTCACAACTATACCGGGGTAGACCCGTATT
>DAOUWN010000022.1 GCA_030667105.1 Deltaproteobacteria bacterium | reverse complement strand
TTTTAGGGTGAATAAGATGCTTCAGGATATTGATGTCTCCATCAGGAAGTTGAGCGAAGCCATAGAAAAAGACCAGGCCATGGTTTCCAAGATCTTGAAGCTCGTCAACTCTGCCTTCTACGGGTTTCGATCCAGGATCAACACCATTTCTCACGCCATTACCATATTGGGCTTTAACACGGTGCGCAATGCCATTGTCTCGATTGCGGTTGTTGACGCCTTTTCCGGGAAGGACGCTTTTGAGGGCTTTGACATTACTGAATTCTGGAAGCATTCTGTTGCAGTAGCCGTGACGGGCAGACACATTGCCGAGAAGACCCGTCTGAGCACCCCGGATGAGGCCTTTGTTGCGGGAATCCTTCATGACGTGGGAAAGCTGGTTCTGGCTCAATATTTCAAAGAGCTTTTCGGACAAGTCTGGACATCCATACAGGACGACGGCCTGTCATTTTATGAGGCTGAGAAGAAGCTGTTGCCGGCCGACCATGCGCAAGTCGGAGGACGTCTGGCCAAGAAATGGCAGCTTCCTGCCAGTCTGGTCGAGGCCATTACGTATCACCATGCGGTTAAGAAGAGCGCCACTAATTTCAACTTGCTAGTCCTGGTTCATGCATCGGATCATATCGTGAATAACTACAAGACTGGTTCAAATGAAGGCCTCGAGTTATCAGGGCTTTCCCCTGAGGCCGCCAGGATAATGGCAGCCGAACTGAAAGCCTTGCCGGAGTGGTTCCCGGCAGTGGCCACTGAAATCGAAGAAGCCTGTGACTTTTTTATCGAAGAAACGGAGTGAGAACAATGGACGATTCAAAAGATCCGAAACATACCGTTTTGTGTGTAGATGACGAGGAGAATATCTTGAGCGCCTTGAAGCGATTGCTTCGAAAGGAGGACTACAACCTCCTGATGGCTTCAAGCGGAGCAGAGGGCCTTGAAATCCTTAAGCACAATGATGTTCAGTTGGTGATGTGCGATCAGAGGATGCCGGGAATGAGTGGCACTGATTTCCTGGCCAGGGTTAAAGAAGAGTATCCTCACGTCATTCGTGTCATCCTCAGCGGTTACACGGATGTGGACGCAATTACAGACTCGATCAACAAGGGACATGTCTATAAGTTCTTTCTTAAACCATGGAACGATCAGAGTTTGAGGCTGGAGATCAAACAGGCCCTGGATCAATACGACCTTATACAGGCGAACAAAAAGCTTGACGAAAAGGTTATGGAACAGAATGAGGAGTTGAAAAGAATAAATGAGAATCTGGAAACGCTGGTTAAACAGAGAACCGAGGACCTTGAAATTCAGAACCAGGCCCTGGAACTCTCGCGTGCCATGCTTGAAGATCTCCCTATACCGATCATCGGTGTGGGCGCTGAAGGTATGATTGCAATAACCAATGAAAAGGCGCAAACATTGTCATACAATGGCCAACGCATTGAGATAGGCGGGGAACTTTCCGATTATTTCTCAACTGATATTCAAGAGAGGGTGATCAGTACGCTGGAAACCGACAAAACACAGACACTAAAGGGAAGCGGGTTGCCGGACGGGGCATACGATATTGATATCACTCCCCTTTCGGGACGTTTTCGAGGAAAAAGCGTGATCCTGACATTGAGACCGGGGAGTTAGTCACTGGTTGAGTCGTAACAACTCAACAAATAACAAATCACCAAGGAGGCATGTCATGGCCGTACAGCAATTAGATGCCACAGGGCTTAAGTGCCCACAGCCCGTTTTGAAAATCGCGGTGAAATCACCCGACATGGTCGAGGGGGATATCCTTGAGGTAATAGGGGATTGTTTGACCTTTGAAAAGGATGTGCGGGCCTGGTGTGAAAGGATGAAGAAGATTTGCCTTTCTGTAAGGGATGAAGACAATGGCCGAAAGTCAATACAGATACAGTTCTGACCAGAAATAGGGAGTGCAAAAATGAAGTGGTCGATCGCCAACAAATTGGGGGTTAGTTTTGCGTTATTGTGTTCTGTGACAGGCATTATGGCTGTAATAGTAATCATCGAGTCAATGAATGTGCGCAAAAATACGGAACGACTCGAAGAGGTACTCCAGGTTCGCAGTAGCCTTAGCAGGGGGCGAATTGAACACCTTAACTGGACGGCGGCCCTGGGAGATAGTCTCATCAGCGGGAAGGAATTCACTAAAGAGCGGGACCCGCGTGAATGTGAATTTGGAAAATGGTTGCATGGCTTCGATCCTGGAAAGGTCAAAGGTTTGGCACAGCCATTAGAGACCCTGGGAAAACTCCACCATAGGCTTCACGGGTCGGCAGTACGCATAATGGATCTTCACGCCCTGGGCAAAATCGATGAGGCCCGACAAGTATATGCTGATGTATCAAGATCGGCAATGACAGAGCTTCAGGGCCATATTCTTCATATGAGACATGAAATCCTGAATCCGCTCATAGGAAAGTTGGAACATAAAATGAGGAGTTCCGAGGGCAGGCAGACGTTCCTTATGTTCGTTACCATTGGCACGGTAATATTGCTGGCTCTCGTGATATGGGCGATACTGGTGAGAAAGATCGTCGCTCCCATAAAAGGACTGACAACCGATGTTTCTCAGATGACACAAAAAGAAGATTTCTCCAGGTTTGTCGAGGTCAAGAGCAAGGATGAAATCGGCGTATTGGGTGAGAGTTTCAACGTCATGACAAAGAAAATCAATCTGCTGATTTCTCAATTGGAAGAAAGCGCCCTGGCCCTGGCCCTGGATCTATCCGAGCAGTTTGAGGTTTTGCAGAAAATGAACAAGGGAGATTTCAGCCTGCCTGCGCCCGAAAACTCCGAAAACGAACTCGTTGCCAAGCTGGGAGGGCTGATCAATAATATCTTGGAGAAACTTCGCATTTCATCCCGTCAGGCAGAAGAAAGCGCCCTGGCCCTGGCCCTGGATCTATCCGAGCAGTTTGAGGTTTTGCAGAAAATGAACAAGGGAGATTTCAGCCTGCCTGCGCCCGAAAAATCCGAAAACGAACTCGTTGCCAAGCTGGGAGGGCTGATCAATCAGATTTTGAACAGATTTCGACAAACTACTATATTTTTAACTAATATCATGGATTCCGCACCCGTTGGTATATTCTCTCTTGATATGGCAGGGAATTTCACCAGCGCCAATCCGGCTTATGTGAAAATGCTCAGGCTTGAGGAAACGGATAAGGATACTCTTTCGCTGAATATATACTCATTGAAAGACAAAACCTTAGTTCCCTACTTCGAAGAAACAATTCAAACGCGAAAGAGAGTAGAAGGTGAACTGGAATACGAAACCGCCAATGGGCCAACTATGTGCATTAGCCTTAAATCCGCGCCCGTCTTCGATGCTGATGGTGAAATGACCGGGTTAATTGGCATGATAGATGACATAAGTGAAAAGAAACTGGCCGAGCAGGCGCTTCTTGAGGCAAGAGATGCCGCCGAGGAAGCCAGTCTTATGAAATCAGAGTTTCTCGCCAACATGAGCCACGAGATCCGCACGCCCATGAACGGTGTGATCGGCATGACAGGGCTGTTGCTTGACACTGAATTGACTCCCGAACAGCGTGAGTATGCCGAAATAGTGCGTACGAGCGCCGACTCTCTGCTTACGGTGATTAACGATATCCTCGACTACTCCAAGGTAGAGGCCGGAAAAATGGACATAGAGATCCTCGACTTTGATCTCAGGGTAACGCTTGAAGATACGACTGATATTTTGGCCATGACGGCCCACAAGAAGGGCCTTGAATTGGCCTGCCTGATCAACCAGGATGTTCCGGCGCTGGTGCGCGGCGATCCCGGGCGTCTGCGCCAGATCCTGATCAATCTTTCGAACAATGCGATCAAGTTTACGGAAAAGGGTGAAGTGGTGATCCGCGCTGATCTGGAAGAAGAGGATGACACGCAGGCCATGGTGCGCTTCAGCGTTTCGGATACCGGCATCGGGATCCCCGCAGACCGCATGGACAGGCTTTTTAAGTCATTCTCTCAGGTGGACTCCTCAATGACCCGCAAGTATGGCGGCACAGGCCTGGGGCTGGTCATTTCAAAGAATCTTGTCGAGATGATGGGCGGCCAGATCGGATTGGAAAGCGAGGAGGGCAAGGGCTCAACATTCTGGTTCACGGCGGTTTTTGAAAAGCAGCCAGAAGACAGTAAGGCTAAGGTGATTGTTCCCGAAGACATCCGCGGGAAATACATCCTGGTGGTGGACGACAATGCCACGAACCGCCTTGTGGTAAAAGAGCAGCTAAGGTCCTGGGGTTGCCGTTTTGACGAGGCCTCAGGCGGGGCAGAGGCCCTGGACAAGCTGCGCCAGGCCGTGGCCGAGGGAAACCCTTTTGACATTGCCATCATCGATATGCAGATGCCGGAAATGGATGGAGAAGCCCTGGGACGAAAAATCAAGGAAGATCCTGATCTGATGAGCGCCTCAATGATCATGCTGACCTCGGTGGGAGAACGTGGCCAAACGGCCCGGATGCAGGAGGTCGGTTTTGCCGCTTACCTCACGAAGCCGGTCAAGCAGTCGCAGCTTTATGATTGCCTCACGACAGTGGCGGGCATGCAAAGAGTGGGAAAGGAGAGGCCTTCGGCGCCTATTGTCACAAGGCATTCCATTTCCGAGGATCAAAAACGCAACATTCGCATCCTCGTTGCCGAGGATAAGGTTATCAACCAGAAGGTGGCTCTGCACATTCTGGAAAATTTCGGCTATCGGGCCGATGCTGTAGCAAACGGCCATGAGGCTATCGAGGCCCTTGAAATGATTGCTTACGACCTTGTGCTCATGGACATTCAGATGCCGGAGATGGACGGCCTGGAGGCTACAAGAAAAATTAGAACAAGAGAAAAAGAGCTGAAAGCCGAAGAAAGCTCAAAGCTCAAAGCAGAGGATGGCACTGCCCTTTCAGCCTTCAGCCTTCAGCCTTCAGCCCGATCGGAACGTGTTCCGATCGTTGCCATGACCGCCCATGCCATGCAGGGAGACAAGGAACGGTGCCTTGAAGCAGGCATGGACGACTATACCACAAAGCCGATAGATCCCGAGCATCTGCTGGAAAAGGTCCGAACCTGGACCGAACAAGGCAAAGAGGCCTCGGATATTGCGACGGGAGGAAATGAGAAAGAAGATCCAAAGAACCAGAAAGAAGATGCCGTGCCAGTGAATCTTGACAAGGCCCTTGAGCGGGCTCTGGGCGACAAGGAGTTTCTGGAGAATATGCTCGAGCAATTCACGACAACCCTTCCGGGCCAAATAGAAGCGCTAAGAACTGCCCTGGAACAGGGAAACGGGGAAACCCTGCAGCAGGAGGCGCACCGCCTGAAAGGATCAGCAGCCAATCTGAGTATTGACGAAATGGCCGCGGCTGCCTTTGAACTTGAGCAGATGGGCCGTGAAGGAAACCTGGAAGCGGGAGGAAAAGCCCTGGGCGAGTTGGAGAACGAAGTTGCCCGGTTTCAGGCATATGTCAATGAGATTGATTGGTCGTTAGTTGAGTGGTTGACTACTTAACCACTCAACCAAGAAAAGAGGCAAACTATGGAAATTCTAGTTGCAGAAGATGATTTTGTGGCCAGGGGGTTTCTGGAAAAACTGCTTAAGAGTCTGGGCCATGAATGCGTTCTTGCTGCAGACGGCCTGAACGCGTTGGAAGTAATCCAGCAAGGCAAAGTGAGAATGGTGATAACGGACTGGGCCATGCCGGAGATGGATGGGCTGGAGCTATGCCAGAAAGTGCGAGAGGCAAAACTGCCTCATTATGTATTCATGATTCTACTTACTTCCAAAGATCGGAAGGAAGATGCTATCGCTGGGTTTGAGGCGGGGGTAGACGACTATATTGTAAAACCCTTTAACCCTGACGAGTTAAAGGCCAGGATACGCGCTGGTGAACGCATCATCGAGTTAGAAGATGAATACAAGAGGGCACAGGCGCAGCTCATTCAATCTGAAAAGATGGCCTCCGTTGGCCAGCTTGCCGCTGGTGTGGCGCACGAAATCAACAACCCAACGGGGTTTGTGAGCAGCAATCTGAAAACACTTTCTGATTATCAGGATGACATAAGCGGACTCCTAAAAGAGTACAGAAAGCTGATCAGGGAACTGAAAGATACGATTAGCAAGGATGACTTGCCTCCTTCCATAGCGGAGCAGGTGGAGGGTATTGTGGGCCTTGAAGCGGAGGTTGATGTCGATTTCATCCTCAATGATATTGGGGATCTCATTGACGAGTGCAAAGAAGGAACCGAGCGGATCAAGAAGATAGTTATCGACCTCAAGGACTTTGCTCAGCCCGGAGAAGACAAGGTGCAAGAAACCGATGTCAACAAAGGCATTGAATCAACCCTGAATGTCGTCTGGAACGAGCTTAAGTACAAGGCCAAGGTGACAAAAGAATACGGAGATTTGCCTATCGTGAGATGTTATCCCCAGCAGCTCAACCAGGTCTTCATGAATTTGCTGGTCAATGCCGCACAAGCCATGGAAGATCAGGGCGAGATCAAGGTTTCAACAAGGGGCTATGATGGGTCGGTGGAGGTCAAAATAAGCGATACGGGAATGGGAATCCCAGAAGAGAACATCCCCAGACTATTTGACCCATTTTTTACGACCAAAGATGTAGGCAAGGGAACGGGTTTGGGATTAAATGTCGCCTATAACATCATTGAGAAGCACAAAGGAACGATCGATGTGGAGAGCACTGTGGGCAAGGGGACTACGTTTACGATCAGAATACCGACCGGTTAGTTAGAGGTAAGCCAAGATGGCTGAACTTGATGAGAGACAAAAAAAAATAGTCGCCAAGGTCGTCTACTACGGGCCCGCATTGAGCGGGAAGACAACCAATCTTATGCAACTTCATGACATCCTGAATCCGTCCAAGTGTGGCGAACTGATGACCTTTGAGACCAAGGGAGACAGGACCCTCTTTTTTGATCTTCTACCGTTGATGGTGAAATCGGAAAGCGACTTCAGAATCAAGATAAAACTCTTCACCGTTCCTGGCCAGGTAGCCCACGATGCTACACGCAAGGCAGTTTTGTCCAGGGCAGATGCGGTAGTATTTGTGGCCGATTCTCAGATAAGCCAATCAATGAGCAATTTTGAAAGCTTTGACAACCTGGAAAAAAATATCGCTCGCGTGGGACTTGATTTTGAGAATCTTCCGTTGGTAATACAGTTCAACAAACGAGATCTAAAAGATATCATCAGCGAAGAAGAGGTGTTGGAGCGATGGCAGCCGACAGGGCTTCCGATTACCTTCGCCTCAGCCATATATGGTGAGGGCGTCAAAGAAACCTTTGAGGCAATATTGGAGCAAACCTATCAAAGTCTGGATAGTGTCCATGGATTGAAGAAACTGTATTTAGTTAGTCAGGAGGATTTTCTGGGCATGATTCCCGGATAAGGGATCCCGGATAAGGTGGTCACTGGTCACCTGGCATTACTTATGGGTGAATCACAAATGACAAGTAACAGAAAACGCGGGCAAAATAGTACAAATGGTGCTTCACAAGCTATGGGAATTGAGTTTGATGATTTTGACCGAGAATACGGGATCGGAGACCTCCTCGAAACCTCTGTGCTTGAAGATTTGATCACAGAGATACAAGCGGCTGGCCCAGGTTCTGTCTTGGTGCTCTTTCCGGACGGCACTCCGTACTATACCAAAGGACCCCTGGCCCCTGATGAGGCGGCCTCTATCAGCAGACTCTTGCACCGAGAAAGGATTGACTCCCCTAAGACCTTCAGGTCGCCACGGGGCAGGATAACGATCTTTCCCATCACGCACGAACTTGAGATCATAGGCTATCTAGTCCTTGGATATGAGAAAGAAGGGGATGGGTCAACGTCTTTCCCGGAGCTGTTGGGACGTCTCCTGGGGAAGGTCTTGAGCCATCTTATAATCTATAGGTACAGGAATCTTTTGACCTCAGGGCTTCACGGGCAGGTGGTTGAGGAATCATATGCCCAGCTCAAGGAAAAGGCCGCTCTATTGGAAAAATCAGAAGAGAAGTACCGGCTCCTGGCCGAAAGTCTTGAAATCGAGGTGAAGAAGAAGACCCGGGAGATAAAAGAGTCAGAGGCCCGGCTCATGCAGCAGGAAAAGATGGCTTCCATAGGACATTTGGCTGCTGGTGTGGCCCACGAGATCAACAATCCAATGGGATTCATCAGTAGTAATTTAACTGCCGTAGATGAGTATGTAGCTCATATGCTGCCATTGATTGAACAATATAGAGCCCTCGTTTCATGGCTAAAGGAGGCTCCGATCACGAGAGAAGTCAGGGGTGGCGTCTCAGAGAGATTAGACCGTATAAGGGCGCTTGAAGAGGAGGCAGATATCGATTTTATCACAGAGGACACACCGAATTTGATTAGAGAGTCCCAGGAAGGGGCTGAACGTATCAAGAAGATCGTAATAGACTTAAAGGATTTTGCCCATCCTGGCGAGCAGGAGCTGAAATATGCGGATATCAATCAAGGTCTTGATTCGACCCTGAATGTTGTGTGGAACGAACTCAAGTACAAGGCCGAAGTTACGAAGGATTACGGCGAGCTTCCTGAAGTGGAGTGCTATCCGCAGCAGCTCAATCAGGTCTTCATGAACCTTCTGGTCAATGCTGCCCAAGCTATTGAAAAACAAGGTGAGATCAGGATTGCGACAAGGGCGGTTGACGGCTACGTGGAGATTGCAATCAGTGATACTGGACTGGGAATTCCCGAAGAAGACGTTTCAAGCATCTTTGATCCGTTTTTTACTACTAAGGAGGTAGGGCAAGGAACGGGCCTTGGCCTCAACGTTGTTTATAACATCATTGAAAAGCACCATGGCTCCGTTGATGTAGAGAGCACGGTGGGTGTTGGGACCACATTTACAATACGAATACCATTCAAGAACAAAGGAGTGCCATGTCCGGATTAGCTTCACTCTTCGTTGGAAAAGAAGAGAGACCAGAACAAGAAGCCGATTCAAAAGGGGCTGAAGGGCACAAAACCACATATAAGATCCTGTTTGTCGATGACGAAGAAAATGTGTTGAAGGCCATGTGCCGCATTTTCAGGCGGGAAAACTATACGTTATTGACTGCAAATTCAGGGGTAGAGGCGCTGGAACTCCTCCAAAAGGAGCCGGTTCATGTTGTGATATCAGACCATCAGATGCCTGGGATGACCGGGGCAGATCTGTTGCGGAAGATCAAGGCACTGTATCCCCAGACTATCAGGATCATGTTGACCGGACATGCCGATGTTAACGCCATCATGGGAGCCGTCAACGAAGGGGCTGTCTACAAATTCATTACCAAGCCGTGGAACGACGAAGACCTGCGTCTTACGGTGAGCCTTGCGCTGGAGCAATATGATCTGATCCAGGAAAATAAGGCTCTAAAAAAGCAGAAAAAGGCACAAGCTCAGAAGATTAAACAACTGAGCCGCTTTGTTAATGTGAACCGGAGCCAGGTGGGCCGTCTCTTGTTGCGCAGAAACCTGATCGAGAAGGAGGATCTCGATAAGGCCTTAGCCTTGCAGGCCAAAAGCAACAAGATTTTTCCCATCATACTAATAGAGATGGGGCTAGTGAAGGAAGCAACACTTATGAAGACGATTCAGTCAGAACTCGGAATCAATCGGGTTTATCCGAACGAGTTTGCAGTCCCGAATGCATTGGCATCCCTCATCCCCAAGGACATCTGTGAGAAGAATCTGCTCATACCCCTCAAACAAGACAATGGGCGACTCATCGTAGCCATGGCCGATCCCACCGATTTCACGAAGGTGGATGATTTGAGGTTTCTTGCGGGGCTGCCAGTCCAAGCTGTTTTGTCGTCGCAAAAGGAAATCATCGACAAACTACAAGAAGTCTACGGTGACGACGCGGTTGGAGATGCCCTCTCCGAATTCGACTTGTCTGATCCCACCGAGACTATAGAGATTCTCTTGGACGAAGAGGATGAAGAAACAGATCTTGAAGAGCTGCTCAGGGCTAAGGATCAGCCGCCCGCCATCCGGATGGTCAATGCTATTATCTCCGATGCCTTGCGCCATGGGGCTTCCGATGTGCACATTGAGCCAAAGACGAAATACGTAATGGTCCGTTACCGCATAGACGATATCCTCCATGACAAGATTCACATACCTCTTATGATGGCGACCTCCATTGTCTCCCGAATTAAAGTGATGAGTGAGTTGGATATTGCTGAAAGGCGAAGACCCCAGGACGGCCGTGTTACCGTAAAGACGTCATCGAGAATGGTAGACATGCGCATTTCCACCCTTCCCACAATCAACGGAGAGAAGGTGGTGCTGAGAATACTCGACCGAAACTCGTCCATTAAGGATGTCTCAGCACTGGGTCTTTCGGATGAAGACCTTTCAAGAATTTCTCAATTGACAGCCCAACCTCAGGGGATTCTGCTGAGCACGGGGCCTACCGGGAGTGGCAAAACCACAACACTCTACTCCCTGTTGCGCAAAGACGCTACCACTACAAAGAACTATACAACGATTGAAGATCCGGTTGAGTATTACATGAGCATGGCTGGGCAGGTACACATCCGGGAAAAGATCGGTCTCAGTTTCCCTGTGGTTTTAAGAGCTCTTTTGCGGCAAGATCCGAATGTGATCATGCTTGGCGAAATCAGAGATCTTGAAACCGCTGAGGTAACCTTTCACGCAGCCATGACAGGGCACCTGGTTTTGAGTACCTTGCATACGAACAGCGCCGCGGCTTCCATTGTTCGCCTGAGGGACATGGGGGTGAAACCTTACGTAATTAGCGAAGCACTAATCGGCATCCTGGCCCAACGGCTGGTGCGTACCATCTGTCCGGAGTGTAGGATGGACGACAATCCACCTGACGAGCTTTTGCAGGCCCTTGGGCTGGAACCTGGAAGCCTGGACTTCACACCTCAAAAAGGAGCCGGATGTGACCGGTGCGGTCAGACCGGGTACAAGGGGCGCACAGGGGTCTTCGAAGTGTTCCAAATTGATGGGGAACTCAAAAAGATGATCCACAGAGATGCCACCGAAGCAGAGTTGGTTCAAGCGGCCCGGTTGGCAGGGATGAGGACTCTTCTAGAGGATGCCCTGGACAAAATCAGAGCAGGCAGCACATCCTGCGAGGAGGTCGTGAGGGTTCTGGGGCCGCAATCCACCGTGAGAATTCCATGTCCGCAATGTGGTGTATCCTTAAGAGAACGCTTTCAATTCTGTCCCTTTTGCGGAGGCACAATTGTCCCACGCTGTGGGGGTTGCGGCAAGTTCCTGACGTCAAACTGGAATGCTTGTCCTTACTGTGGGGAGAAAGTGGCCATTGGTCATTAGTCATTGGTTCTCTCCATTTGGCAAACAGACAGGTCTTGGGCTGGCAAGCCTCAAAACCAAATTCTATCAATGCGATATTGTGAGGTAACGTATGGAAAAGCCAAGGATTGTTTTTCACATGTTTGTTGAAAGCGGGTATGAAGGCGGACTGATTGAACATACATTGCGAAGCGCGGACTATGATGCCATATTTGTCGCTGATACGGACGCTTTGCGACTCAGCGAAAACGAGTTGGACATATTGCTGCTGGAACCAAGCATGTCCCAATGGACGTGGCTTGATCTGTTCATCGGATTTACACGTGACTATCCTGATCTGCCCGTTATTCTTTACTCACGTGACATTTCCGTGGAAAATGATTTTCAGCCACTGCCCGGAGAAGCGCCTGTGTATCTTGCCGGCGATGTCCTGGTTTTAAAAGAAAGGTTGGGGGACATAGTAGAAGATATAATGAGAAGAAAAGAAGGACCCGCAAAGAGCATTCTGTTTGTAGATGATGAGCCGAATGTCTTGAGTGCGTATACAAGGATCTTGCGGAAGAGTCCGTGGCGGGTTCTTACCGCTCCAAGCGCAGAAAAGGCATTGGAAATATTAGACGAGGAATCAATAAACCTGGTGGTCACAGACATGAAGATGCCAGAAGTGCATGGAATAGAGTTAGTCGCAAGGATCAGAGAAAAGTACGAAGATCTTCCTATTATTGTCTGCTCGGCCTATCATGGCATGAAGGATGACCAGAGTTTACAGTTCCATGAAATCGCAGGTTTTATTGAAAAGCCTGTTGAGTCGGATGTTTTAATAGGCAAAATAGAGGAAGTGTTACGCCATTGAGACGGGACGAGGGCAGTGTGGAAGGACCGGCTTAGGCCCATTGATCAACGATGTTCTTTTGACTCGTCACGGTTTGCGGCTTTCCGTCTTTGTCATATTCTTCCTGGCGTTTTTCCTCTTTCTCGGTCTCACGAATTTCCTCAGCGTTGAATTTCATCCCGGCATCAGAATCAAATATCTTTGGGAAATCAGATTCCAGAATCCCTCTTTCAAAGCTGACAACGCTTTCGTTGTTCACAAAAACAGAACGCGTTTTCTGATCCTTCGCGCTTTCCAGTCTCTGGTCGTTCACATAAATAAACGGTTCCTGACCGTCACCTGGTCTCCTGAATTGCCCAGCCTGCTGCTGCCGAACATGATCGGAGGTATCGGTTATGTTCATAGGATCCCTCCAAAAGAAAAAGCCCATTCTCTTTCACGAAAGAATGGGCCCTGATGTCGAAATTCTTGTCAGTAGGGCAACCCCGCTATCCGCCTGGGCGGACCGGAGGCTTTGCGTCCCACTCTTTCGAGAGGTTTGCCTTTGTTCCACTGTTTTTTTCTGTGTCTCTTATCGGTATGAAGGGATAAAAACTTTAGCTTTTCCTATTACTTCACTACTCCATTACTCCAGGTCCCATGCCAGATCAATAACGTTCTGGGAATTAATGACGATGAAGTGCCAATTTCTTGACGGCCCTGGTGATTCTACTTTGCTTCTGATCTTTTTTTTGACGAGCTAGTTTTGCAAGCTATTTCAAGAGGTTAAAAGACTTTTGC
>DAOUWN010000091.1 GCA_030667105.1 Deltaproteobacteria bacterium | reverse complement strand
ATTTTGTTAGTCATAAATTCTTCTAATATCATTCTAACCCCCTATTATTAGTTTTTGATTCTAAAAACATGAATCCTTTCCCTAACACCATGGATTCAGGTATTGAATTAGCCACAACATACTCCAGTTGTCCTCTTGGGTCAAGAATTCAAGATTGGCAAAAAGCAATAGCCATCATATTGCCTCCCCAGTTAATGCCTCAAAGCCGGCCACAAGATCGAAGAGTTCTTCGTCGATAGAACTCTGCCGTTGCCGGTAAAATTGAGCATTGAGGTCTACTAAACGGTCTTCGATATTTCTCTCGGCCACCTGCATGGATGCGAGCCGGCTGGCATTTTCACTGGCCAGAGACTCCGCAAAGGCCCTGAAGAGGGACACAAAAAGGTGTTGTCGAATCAATGATGAAAAGAGCCCATCCCACTCCATGGTAAACACAGGGAGGGTGCGAGATGGCCACGACTTGTACGCCAGCCCTTGAAACCACCTCACATTCATCGGCAAAAGATGAAGCGTATGGGGGCGATATGAAGCACCGGAAAGCGGTTTGTTATAAAAGAGGACGAACTGATGGATTTCACGCCCGGAGCGCCACGCCTCTATTCTCAGCACCATATCCTGCACGATGGGTGTAATAGCAGCCAAAGAGTCTGGCAGAGAAATATGGTCTTCAACGGGGTGTCCGGCCTCTTCAAGGCGTGCAAAAACTCGCAGACCCACGGCTAACAGTGCACGGTTTTCTTCCCTGATCCGGAGTTTATCCATTTCACTGACCGCATAGCGGGCTATCACTTCATTGAACTGTCCCACCATGCCCTGGTCCGAACCAAAGACAACGGCACCAAGACGTCCGTTTAGCACAGGTTGGGCCATTGAGACCGTCTGGGGTTTCTGTTTAAGAAGGACCTGAAAACCCATCTCAACTGTTCGGTTGTATTCGGCAAGGGATTCAACAGCCTTCTCGTACTGCCGGATACTCACAGCAGCAAGGGCCTTCATTGTCTTCACCACAGAGTGCAAATCCGTCGCACTTTTGATCTGCCGTTTCAAGGATTCGATCGTTTGCATGGTTGAGAAAAAGGGGCTTCGTCCCTATTGGAGTGATGGAGTATTGGAGTGATGGATAAAGAGCAACGAATGGGCGGTTTTACCAGCCAGTACTCCACTACTCCAGTACTCCATTACTCCGTTTTTTCTCCCTCAATCGCCTTCTGTGAGGTGTTGATAAGAACATTGATATCCTCCTGCTTGAGTTTGTCCCCAGATTGGATGCGTATACAAAGATCGGGTAATTGTTCAGTAACTGCCTTGCATATGACCTGCTCGGCCCCTGCAATCTCGTCCGGTGGAAGCTGATCAAAGACGCCCTCCGTCACTGCCAGAAGAACAGCAATCTGCTCAGGAACCGACATGGGTTGATATTGGGGTTGTTTGAGAATTTCTCGGACGCGGCGGCCATGGTCCAGCGTTTTGCGCGTTTCTTCATCGAGACGCGTCCCAAAACGCGAGAATGTCTCCAGTTCCTCAAACTGCGAGTACGAAAGGCGCAAATCGCCGGCGACGGTGCGATATGCGGCAAGCTGTGTCTTTCCACCCACCCGGGACACCGACTTGCCAACGTCCACGGCGGGGAGCACTCCTTTTTGAAACAGATCGGGGGCAAGATAGATCTGACCATCAGTGATGGAGATGATATTCGTTGGAATATATGCTGATATGTTTTGAGCCTCTGTCTCCACAATCGGCATGGCGCTCAAAGAGCCACCCCCGAGTTCTTCTCGGAGGTGGGTGGCACGTTCAAGCAGTCGGGAATGGATATAGAATATGTCGCCCGGAAACGCCTCCCTGCCTGGAGGACGACGCAGCAGGAGTGAAAGTTCCCGATATGCCCGGGCATGGCGCGTCAGATCGTCGTATACGATCAATACGTCCCGTCCCTGTTCCATAAAATACTCTGCCATGGTGGTTGCTGCATAGGGTGTAATGAACTGCAATCCAGGGGGATCTTCCCCTTCAGCCGCCACTACGATACAGTTGGCCATGGCATCGTACACCCTGAGATCGTCAATAAGCTTTGCCACAGACGAGCTTCGCTGCCCAATGGCACAATAGACACAAAGGACATCTTTATCTCGCTGGTTGATAATCGTATCCAGCGCGATGGCGGTCTTGCCGGTTTGTCTGTCGCCGAGGATGAGTTCTCGCTGGCCCCGGCCAATGGGAATCAAGGCATCCACCACCTTGAGCCCGGTCTGGAGGGGGACAGTGACCGGTGCGCGATCCATGATCTCAGGCGCTTCCCGTTCGACAGGACGTCGCTCTGAGGTGCGCACCGGGCCAAGGTTGTCCAGGGCACGCCCCATGGGATCTATGACCCGGCCGATCAGCCCGTCACCCACCGGCACGTCCAAGACCCGTCCCGTTCGTCGTACTTCGGAGCCAGCCTTCAGCATTTGGCTCACTCCCAGCAGAATGACACCTACTTCCAAAGGATCCACGTTGAAAACCATTCCCAAGACGTCTCCGGCAAAGCGGACAAGCTCCTCCGATTTGACGCCAGGCAATCCTTCTAACCGTGCGATGCCTAGACCAATATAGTTCACCGTGCCGACCTCCCGGCCCTTAAGCTCGGCCCTGTGGCCCTCCAAGAGGCGGTCGAAAGCCGTGAACGTATCATCCAGAGAGGATTTCAGCGTTGCATTTTGTTCCATTTCCCAATTCCGTAACCCGGACAAGCCGGAACCAAAAAATAATCACGAAAACACGAAAACTTGCCTCTTCTCAATGCGAAAAGCCGCAAAGCACGAAACAAGATAAAAGGAAGAAGTGTATTTTTTCGTGTTTTCCTTCTTTCGTGCTTTCGTAATAGTCTTAGTAATTTCTTGCCACAAAAAACACGAACTTCATAGCTAACGGACTAATTCCCCAATCCCTCAATCCGTCGATTCAATTCTCTTTCCCTCAAGCGCTTCGGCCAGCGCTTCCTCCAGGGTTTCTAGATAGTCCTCCAGGCTCCACGCAATCTTGCGGCCATGGACCTTCAATTCAATGCCACATATAATGTCTGATGAAACCTCAAGCTGCAAATCAACAGGATCGGCCCCATGGTTCTGCAAGGCTTCTGTAATTTGTCGGACCATTTCCCGGGGGATTTCAAAAGCGCTCCGGAGGTTGATTCTTTGCCCTGATTTCAGAATCGATTCGTTGAGTGCGCTCAGTTCCTCCTCGTCCAGATTCCGGAGACGTTCGATAAAAACACGGATGATATGATGCTCCAGATTCACGTTTGCCAGGTCCTTGAGGGCCAGGCGGACAACGGCACAAGTCTCCTTGCCAGCGCGTTGCCGAAGGTCCTGAAGGAAGGCCTCTTTCTCCCGCTTGATTGCCTTATGCCAGTTGTCCCTGATGGCCTCAACCTCGTTGCGTGCCTCATTGATGAGCTCTTTTCGGCGAGCGTCCACCTCTCCCTTGATCTCAGATAGCAACGCTTCACGGCGATTATCAAGGTCCAGGTTTTTTTTCAGATAGCGTTCCATTTCCCGCTCAGCTTCATTTTTCTTTCTCCGGCCTTCTTCCAGGCGGAGAGCGATCTTTTTCTCTCGCTCGTCCATGGCCTTGACAATTGGACCGTAAAGAAAACGCTTGAGCAGGTAGACAAGCACCAGGAAATTGATGACCTGGGCAGTCACTGTAAACCAATCAATAAGCACGGATCATCCTCCAGCCTTGGATATCACGTGTTCCCAGAAGGGATTGGCAAAAATCAGAATCATGGCCACCACAAAGCAGTAAATGGCGGTAGACTCCACCATAGCCAAACCCACAAAGAGGGTTCGTGTGATGGTATTGGCTTCATCCGGCTGTTGAGCAATAGAGCTCAACGCCTGTGCCAATGCCCGCCCTTCTCCCAGTGCGGGGCCGACCGAACCAATGGCAATGGTCAGTCCCGAGGCAATTATGGATATCGTACCAATGAGACCGATGTTATCCATCTGACAGATCTCCTTTCTTAGCTTGCTGATTGGTTTGCCCTTCCTGGCGTCGGGTGCGAGTCGCGGCAGCGATATACACCATAGCCAGGATGGCAAAGATATACGCCTGGATCAACCCGGTTAAGAGTCCCAGCGCCTGCATGACGATGGGAAAAATAAGAGGTGCAATGGCAAGCAGGATGGCAACGATCATAGTGCCGCTCATGATGTTTCCAAAAAGTCGAACGGCCAGTGCCAGGGTGCGCGACAACTCTCCCATGATGTTGAAAGGTAGCATGAATACGGAAGGTTTAATGTACTGTGCGAAGTAAGAGAGCCCCTTTTGGGTAATGCCATATATGGGAATGGCCACAAACACACACCCTGCCAGCGCTGCCGTGGTTGAAAGAGAGCCCGTGGGTGGCTCATAGCCGGGCACAATGCTCAAAAGGTTTGACACCGCAATAAATAAAAAAAGGGTGCCCACAAAAGGCAGGTATCGGTCCGGAACCTGGCCAGTGATCTCATGGATCTCATTTCTAATACCGGTCACCAGAACTTCAATAAGGTTCTGCCATCGAGACAGCCTGGTTGTCGGCGAAAGCCTTCGAGTTATCAGCCAGGAGCCAAGAACCATCAACCCCATCACGCACCAGGTAAAGACGATGGTTGCATTCAGGGAGATGGGCCCCCATTGAAAGAAAACCATAGCATCAGGACTTATACGCATAGGAAACCGATTTGAGTGAGCTAAAGCGCCTAAAATTAGAAATGACGAAAATCCTTAACTTCAGCCATCCTTTTACTGCGACTGGTGCTATCAGGCCCCCAGAGACGGACAAGGATGACACGGGCCCCCAGAAAACCCAACAGACAAACGAGCAGTCGTTCCCAGTGACCGCCCATGACGAGATAAAATCCAAACAGAGCTACCCCCAAGCGTCCAAAGAAACTCAACAGACTGAAAAAGGCAGGCCGTCGCGCCGTGGGGAGCCGCCGGACCGTCAACCACAGGCCACCGAAGTAAAACAACCCGAGTCCGGTGCCTGCCACAAGAGCCGATATAAGAGTTAAGAGCTCACCCACAGGCCTGCTCCTCATTTTCCTCACGAATCACTTTTCGCTCACGCGAAATCCAGAACCAGGCATTCAGGCAACCCAGCATTACGCCGATGATAAGTAGCATAAGGGTCCACGAATAGCGGCTTGGCCATTTTAGATCTATCCACACGCCTAATGCGATGCCCACCAATGTGGGGGTGGCCACCGACCACCCAACAAGGCCAAACATGCCCAGCCCGAACCACACGCTCCGGTGCTTTTGAGAACGCGCCCTCAACTTTCGGGCTTCTTTGACGCCTACTGACTCGCTCAGTTCTTCCCCGGTTCGGAAACGCTCTCTTTTCACGGGTTTGCCTGTTTTTCGTGTAAGATCTCAATAAGTCGGGGTAATTCCCGGACACTCTCTTTCTGTGTCATTGCAAGGAGGCTCGCCGAAGGCGGTCCGACGAAGCAATCCCCAGCCGATGAGATTGCTTCGCGTTCAGCCGTTCAGCCGTCGCAGCCAGTGCTTTGGCGAAGTCGGCTCGCTCGCAATGACAGGAGCCAGAACTTATTGAGAAGTTACTGCCTATTTTTCCAACTCCATGAATCGGCGAATAAAATTCGCCTCAAGTTTGGCAAATGCGGAACGGGCCATCTTCTCCCGATCGTCAAGGACCCGAAAGCTTTCTTCAACCGTTTGTTTCAACGTTCCCAGGTCGGGCCCACGCACAGCATTTCTTGTTGATACCAAGACCTCCGGGCCGCACTTGATCAAGATTCCCTCATCAAGCGCTAGAAATTCCTCCTGGCCATTACCTGATTCAAAGGAAAGAAGCCCCGGAACAAGCGCCGCTACAAAATCAATGTGGCGTGGCAAGAGGCAAAAAGAACCGTTTTCGGCCTCGGCAACCACCTTGGTTACTTCTTTGTAGATGAGAACTTCGCTCGGGAGTAGTACCTTGAGTTTCATGATTTCTTCGCCTCATCGATTTTTCCGATCATATAGAGGGATTTTTCCGGATAATCGGAGAGCTCGTCGTTGAGGATACGTTCGCATCCTTCCAGGGCATCCTTTGGGTCCACCATTTTACCCGCCAATCCGGTGAATTGTTCTGTCGTGAAAAACGGCTGAGTAAAAAAGCGCTCAAGACGCCTAGCCCGGTAGACGATTCGGCGGTCCTCCTGCGAGAGCTCCTCCAAACCAAGCATGGCAATGATGTCTTTCAGTTCCTCGTAGGTTGCCAGTGTTCTGCGGACCTCCCGGGCTGCACGGTAGTGTCTCTCTCCGGCAATAACGGGTGTCAGCATTTTGGAGGTAGACTGGAGTAAATCAATGGCGGGGTAAAGCCCTTCGCTGGCCCTTTTTCGGGATAGCACGATGGAGGCAGACAGATGAGCAAAGGTATGAACTGCCGCAGGGTCAGTAAAATCATCTGCCGGTACGTACACGGCCTGAATGGAAGTAATAGCACCGGTTGCAGTGTTGCAGATTCGCTCCTCCAGTTCCGCCAGTTCGGTTCCCAAAGTCGGCTGATATCCCAGCCGGGATGGAAGCTGCCCCATGAGGCCGGAGACCTCTGATCCGGCCTGGATAAAACGAAAGATATTGTCGATGAGGAGCAAAACGTCTCGCTTGACGTCGTCCCGGAAGTATTCGGCCATGGTCAGTGCTGCATGACCCACCCGGAATCTTGCACCCGGCGGTTCATTCATCTGGCCAAAGACCATGACCGTGTTGTCCAGCACACCCGCCTCCTTCATGTCACGGTAGAGTTCCTCCCCTTCCCTGCAACGTTCACCGATACCGCAGAAGATGCTGGTCCCCTCATGACGACCCACTATGTTATGGATCATCTCTGTAATGACAACAGTCTTGCCAACACCGGCACCTCCGAAGAGACCGGCTTTCCCTCCCCGCTCCAAGGGTACCAAGACGTCAATGGCTTTGATACCGGTTTCAAAAATCTCCGATGTGGTCGCCTGCTGGCTAATAGGTACTGGCTCACGATGAATGGAACGCCATTCTGCTTGTTTTACTTCACCTTTTCTGTCAATAGTTTCTCCGAACACATTAAATACCCTGCCAAGCAAATGCGGTCCGACCGGCACCATCAGAGGCAGGCCCGTGTCAATAATCAGGGAACCCCGGGCCAAGCCCCGGGTTGGTGTTAGCGCGACTCCGCGAACCATTTCGGAATTAACATGGATTTGCACCTCGATGGCTATCTTAAGATCTTCGCCAGCTTTCAATAGGCTGTGAATGAAAGGAAGTCTGTGGGGAAAATGAGCATCGACGACGCTGCCCCGCACTGAAACCACGGTGCCCTGGTTTGATACATGAACTCTATCCTGTCTGCTCATCCGTCAAGTCCCACAAATCATAGGGGGCAACCATAACAAATTCATAAGATCACACTTTATATCTTATTGCCTCTCCCGAATCAACACAATCGTGGACAGCCAACAAAATCCTCTTTCCCCCGGCAAAGGTCCTTACTAACGACTCACGAGCCACGTGGCGCACAAACCGTTTGCCGCCTCTAACAT
>DAOUWN010000157.1 GCA_030667105.1 Deltaproteobacteria bacterium | reverse complement strand
GAATGGCGCTGAAGGCCCTTGAGATAGGGAAGTAGTGATGATGCCCGATGCCGGATGCATGAAGTGGCAGTAAGCAGTAAGAAATAGGGAGTAGTCAGTAGGCGCCAATGACCATTCACCAGTGACTAATGAATAGTCATACGGGAGAAATAGATGAGCGATTTAATAATTCAGAGCAAGATCCGTCCTGATGCTTTTAGCGCAGGGGGAAAAGCTCGCGGTAAATCCGGGGGGTTTTCTGATTTTATCCAACAAGCTGTCAAACGCGTGAACGACATGCAGATTGAGGGTGACAGATCCGTCGAGAAACTCGCGAAAGGACAGGTGGGTATCCATGAGACTATGATTTCCCTTGAAAAGGCCGGTATTTCCCTAAGACTTCTCCTTCAGGTTCGAAACAAGGCCATGGATGCCTATAGGGAGATTATGAGAATGCCGTTCTAGTTGTCTCCGGGTATTTGAAATGATGAATAAAGAGGAAGAATGAGAGCGCTTATCGAACAGTTCATTGCCGTTTTCAAGGCCATGCCCACCCCTAAGAAGGTTACCATGGCAATTGTGCTGGTGCTTGTGGTGACCGGCTTTGCCATGATGTTCTTCTGGGCTAATCAGGTTGATTATCAAGTTCTATACGGTAATCTTTCCCAGGAGGACGCAGGCAAGATCGTATCCAAGCTAAAGGAACAGAGGATTCCATACAAGCTTGGCGGTGGAGGCGCCACGGTTTTGGTCCCAGCCGACAAGGTCTATGAATTGCGACTGGCCCTGGCCAATGACGGGTTGCCGGTAGGAGGTCATGTAGGCTTTGAGATTTTTGACCAGACGAATTTCAGCACCACCGAATTTGTCCAGAGGCTCAACTATCAAAGGGCGCTTCAAGGCGAACTGGTGAGAACCATTAACGATTTTCGAGAGGTTGAACATTGCCGCGTCCTTCTGGTCATGCCTGAAGACTCTCTGTTTGTCGAAGACAGCAAGCCCTCATCCGCCTCTGTGCTGTTGAAACTCAGGTCTCCGCTTGCTCCTGATAAGGTCGCAGGGATTGTGCATCTTGTGGCAAGCGCTGTGGAGGGGCTTGTGCCCGAGCAGGTTACGATCGTTGATTCTTCCGGCAAGGTGTTGTTCAAGGGGCCGAATCAGGCAGATCAGTCGGCTCTTTTGACCAGCAATAGGCTCGATTATCAACGTCAGATAGAGACGCGAATCGCAGGGCGTATTCAGAGTATATTGGAAGGCATTGTGGGCAAAGGCAAGGCAATAGTGCGTGTCAGCGCTGACATAGACCTTGATCAGATCGATTTTAGTGAAGAGAAATATGACCCCGACAGCAGTGTGATCAGGAGCAGACAGCGCAAATCTGAGTTGTCTGAAAAAGACCGGGCAAAGGGATCGGCAGCTCGTCTTGAGACTACCAACCAGGGCACTATCCCTGTTCAGGGGACTGACGCAAGGACGCGATCTCAGAAAGACGATGAAGTGGTCAACTACGAGATAAACAGAGTCACGCGACATGTCACAAAGCCTTCGGGGGGAGTTAAGAGGCTTTCGGCAGCAGCAGCCGTGGATGGAAACTATGAAGTAGCTACGGCCGAAGATGGGTCAGAAACAAAAAAATACGTGCCAAGAAGCAAAGAAGAACTTCAGGAGCTTGAAAATATCGTAAAAAGGGCCATGGGCTTTGATGAGGATCGCGGTGATCAGATCTATGTAAGTTCTTTCCCGCTTTCAATTTCATCTGACACAAGCGGGATCCTTGAAAGGCCAGGGACAGACTGGTTGGGCCTGGCGCGTCAGTACTCCAAGACAGCGCTTAATTTCGTGCTGGTCATCCTGATTTTTCTGTTTGTGGTTCGACCGCTCCTGAGATCAGTCAAAGAAATCGGCACGATTGGTGAGAGCGCAAAACAGTTGCCTGCTTTGGAAGGGGAATCAGGAACAACTGCCTTGCCGGATGGGCAATCCAGATCGGCTGCGTTGCCTGAACCCAAGGATAAAAGCATACGGGAGCGGACAATGAGGCTGGCACGAGACAATGCAGAAAGAACCGAACAATTGCTCAGGGGTTGGTTGCACGAGGAAAAGTGATGGCACAGAGTGTTACTTTAGATGCTCAAAAATTGACGGGACCACAGAAGGCAGCAGTCTTTCTTATGATGATGGGAGAACAGTTTACCTCAGAAATGCTAAAGAAGATGGATGAGGAAGAGGTTGGCACGCTTGCCTCCCATATGTCGATTATCGAATACGTCCCTCCTGATGTCATGAGAAACGTTCTAACGGAGTTTGCAGAGAATATTGAAACCAATCAATTAGTAATCAAAGGAGATGCCTTTTTAAAGGCTCTTATGGATCTTGGCATGGACAAGGAGAAGGCCGACACCATTTACAAGGAAATCGAAAGAGGCAAAAAGAACGCCCCCTTCAATTATCTTGAGGCGATGGATACCAAGGACCTTATAAACCTCATTAAAGGGGAACATCCTCAAACCATTGCCTTGATACTAGTCCATCTGAGTTCGGGGAGGGCTGCCGAAATCCTGAAGGGATTGCCAAGCGAGATGCAAGGTAAGTTGGCAATGCGAATCGCGGAAATCAATCGCGTGCCTAAGGAAGTCATCAAGGAAGTAGACGACGCACTCAAAAAGGAGCTTCTGAGCCGAGGCGACGCAGAGGGTGGGAAGAAAATCGGCGGAGTTGGCGCCCTTGCCGATATGCTGAATGAAGTCGGTAGAGAGACCGAAGAAAACGTGCTGAGTGCAATTGAAGAAGAGAGAGCGGGAATCGCCGATGAAGTCAGGCAACTGATGTTTATCTTTGAAGATCTTCTTAAGGTAGATGATCGAGGGATGCGTGAGATCTTAAAGCAGGTGGAGAGTCAGCAACTAAGCATAGCGCTGAAGACTGCCTCAGAAGAAATGAGGGAGAAGATCTTTGGCAATCTGTCGTCAAGGGCAGGAGAGATGCTTCGTGAGGATATGGAGGTCATGGGACCCGTGAAACTGAGCGAAGTTGAAGTGGCCCAGCAGAATCTGATCCGGGTTGCCAGGGAACTTGAAGCTGAGGGGAAGGTGATTCTCGTGAAAGGGAAAGAAGATGTCCTTGTCTAGTAACGCAGGGGGAACAGGGTCACACGGCGATGCTTGGGTGGCATATCAAATGGAGTGTTTTGACGGCGCGGGTCCTTCTTCGGCCTCCAAAACTGATAGTTGCGTTTTTGAAGCCTTCTGCGATGGTGATAACGGCGAAGTTGACGTGTTTCAGTATATGTCCTCAGATGGCAGAGAAAGCGCCAAAGAGATTGCAGGCAAAGCTGCGGCAAGAGCGGAGGAGATTGTGGCTGAAGCCAAGAATAAGGCAAGCTCGATTGAACGGGATTCCTACGAAAAAGGGTTTGCCCAGGGCGAGAAAGACGGCCAGGAGATGGGAGCCAAGAAACTCGAGAAGGTCTTGGAACGGATCCATCAGGCCTTGCAGGAGATGGTTGCCTACAAGCAGGAGTTCATCAAACTTCACGAGAAAGAGACATTGGATCTGGCTTGCCGCATTGCCGAAAAGATCGTGCGCGGAAGAGTCAGGATAGACCATGGCATTATTCGTGAAACCATTTTTGAGGCCTTAAACCTTGTGGCAGATCGATCAGAGGTGACGGTCAAGGTCAGCCCCGAAGACATCGAATATGTAAAAGAGCTGAGACCGGAGTTTTTTGATCGCATAACGGACTTGAAATCCATAACAATGGAACCTGATCCCTCCATCAGTCCGGGTGGTTGTGCTATTGAAACAGCCTTTGGCCATGTTGACGCCCGGCTGGAGAGCCAGTTGGAGAAGATTACAGCGGTAGTCATGCAGACCTTTGAAGAAGAGAACGCAGAAATGGTGAATCGTCAGTCGTGAACTGGAACCAATATGTAGATGCCGTAAATTCCAGCCGGTGCATAACGGCCGAAGGCAGGGTTGTTAAGGTAACCGGACTTATTGCAGAAGGCCACGGTCCGAGCATGGGTGTGGGGAGTACTTGCAGTATTCGGAACGCGGAAGGGGAAGATGTGCTGGGCGAAGTGGTCGGCTTTAAGGATCGTAGAATAATGTTGATGCCCTACGGAGAAATGAGGGGGATCAGCCCGGGATGCAAGATCGTCCTTGTGCATGACCGGCCATACGTCCCGGTGGGGGATGCTTATTTGGGAAGAGTGGTGAACGGTTTTGGTGAACCTATTGATGGACGTGGCCCGATTCCTTCGAGCGTTCACTATCCCCTGTACGGCAAGGTGATTAATCCTATGAACCGGCGATGTATAGGCGAAGTGGCCGATGTGGGCATTGGCGCGCTCAATACTCTGATAACGATTGGCAAGGGGCAGCGGGTGGCAATAATGTCGGGCTCAGGTGTCGGCAAAAGTGTTCTCATGGGGATGATGGCGCGACATACGAAGGCCGACGTTAGCATTGTTGCCATGATTGGAGAACGGGGGCGGGAAGTAAAGGACTTTGTTGACCAGACTCTCGGCCAAGAAGGGCTGCGGAAGTCTATTGTTGTGGCGGTAACTTCTGATATGTCTCCGTTGATCAGAATGCGTGGGGCGCACATGGCGACCACCCTTGGGGAATACTTCAGGGATCGGGGCATGGACGTGCTTTTGGTCATGGACTCGATTACAAGATTTGCAATGTCTTCACGCGATATTGGCCTGGCTGTTGGAGAACCCCCCACAGTAAGAGGTTATACCCCATCTTTTTTTGCCCAGCTCCCCAAGCTCCTTGAACGCGCGGGAAGCATTGAGGGCAAGGGAGCCATAACGGGCATATATACAGTTCTGGTGGAAGGCGATGACATGAATGATCCGGTGGGAGATGCAGTCCGATCGGTTGTGGACGGCCATATCGTCCTTTCAAGGAATCTGGCAAATAGAGGTCATTACCCAGCCATAGACGTCCTTGCCAGTGTCAGCAGGGTCATGAGGGAGATTGTTGATCCACAACATATGAAACTTTTCCGGAAGGTCACGGAGATAATGGCCACGTATCGTGATGCCGAAGATCTCATATCGATCGGGGCCTATGTGGATGGCAGTGACCCAAAGATAGATTTTGCCAAAAAGATGATTGAAAGGATTAATGCATTTCTGAGGCAAGACATTGCTGAAAAGGTATCATTTGAGGTCGGAATCAGCAGGTTGAAGAAGTTGTTTGAAGACGTCGATCATGAAACGGTTTAGATTCAGGCTTGAACCTGTCATTCGATATAGACAATACCTTGAACGGCTCGCCCTGATAGAGCTGGCCAGGGCAAAACAGGACCTTTCTCAGACCAAGAAAAAAATCCAAGAAATGCAGCAGAACAGAAAGGATGCCGCCACTGAGCTTGACTCTCGACAGGCAGAAGGGATGAAGGCGAATCGATATCGAATCCATACTGACTATTTGCAAGGATTGAGCGATAGGATTGAATCCGAAAACGAACGTTTAGTCGGGATCGGCAGAACAATTAAAGAAAGGCACCAGGCTGCCGAAACCGAACGGATCAAGAAAGAGACCTTGGAGTGGGTAAGGCAAAGCGAATACACGAAGCATGTGCAAAGGATTAACCGGGCAGAACAAAAGGCGGCAGATGAACTTGTCAGCCTGAGGCTAGGGTCGTGTCAGTTTGAGGGAAGGCAAATAGTATGAGCAGCAAACGCTCACCCATAAAATCTTATGCATTGATAATACTGTTGTGCTTTCTTATTGTCAAGTTAGGTTTGACCACCATATTTGTATGCACAAAAAACCCCGCTCTTTTGGCGCCTATT
>DAOUWN010000006.1 GCA_030667105.1 Deltaproteobacteria bacterium | reverse complement strand
TTTCGTCTTGTCGAGACCCATGCCCACCCGTCTTCAAGGCTCTCAACAGTACCTTTTTCCGTGGACATAATATCTGCCTCCTACACAGTCAACCGGCTTTCTCCAATCAATGCACTGTTTGTCGGCGCAGCCCGCTGAGACAGGGCAAAGGAGTCCCCTTGGTAGTTACCTAGATCGACGAGCTCTTTTCGCTGATAGTGGTGGGTCAAGATGACGAGTTCCTCCCCCAAGGTCTCTTTGATGTTCAAAATCTGTTTCATGAGTTCTTTGTCGTCAAGACTTCTCTGCATTCAACCCTCCGTTCAGACGCTCTTTTCCCGAAAAAACCATCAACCCACCTTTTTCGCCGGTGCAGGCCAGGGTCATGTTCAGGGTTTGGCCAAGTTCTACTGCAAGAGCAGTGGGGCGGGACATCCCTATGAGAATCGCCGTCTGTGCCCGAGCTGCTTTTTGCACCAATTCATAACTGATGCGAGAGGAAAGAACTCCCAAAAAGACATCAGCAAGCCTTCCACTTAAAAAGGCCCTGCCGATGGCTTTGTCCAGTGCGTTGTGACGGCCCACGTCCTCGGCCATGGCCAACAACTCGAGCCTGGAATCAAATAGCAGGGCAGCGTGAGATCCGCGAGTCCTTTCGTACAATTGCTGGTGCCCCGAAAGTTGATCAACACAGCACAAGGCATCGCTCACCTTGATTCTTGTGTCGTCGGTAACAGGGGCCAGAGCCTGACACAAGTCCTTTATCAGTTCTTTGCCGCAGATCCCGCAACTGGTTTGACTCACAAACCCCCGTCTTTCCAAAAGGGCGGAAACCTTGTCGCGCCTTGCCGGCTGGAGCGTCACGGTGGCCACGTTGCCATCCATTTCATCACAGTAGCCGAGAGTGGCAATGTCCTCTGGCTGATCCACCAGGCCTTCAGAGAGACAAAATCCGGCCACATGGTAGTTTTCTTCTCCGGGTGTACGCATCACAACCGAATAGGGCTTTCCCTCAATACGGATCAGAAGGGGTTCTTCCCGAATCAGATCGTGTTTGTCGGTCTGACACGTCTCCCCTTCACACTGCAACACTTGATGAGAAATGATCGGTTCCATGCTCTGTTCTTTCTTAGCGGTCAGAAACAATCTGAACTGAGTCGCCGCAACGTATTTTTCCACCCTTCAGGACGCGGGCGAAGATCCCCTCCCTTGGCATTATGCAGTCGCCGGCCAGATAGTAGATAGCACATTTGTTGTGGCATTCCTTCCCAATCTGCGTAATCTCTACCTGTGCAGATTCACCCAGATTCACCTGGGTCCCCACAGGTACTTGAAGCCAGTCAATGCCCTGGGTGGCGACGTTCTCTGCAAAATCTCCAAACGTGACATCAAGGCCTCGGCTGCGAGCCCCCTCAATGCTTTCGCCGGCCAGAAAACTCACTTGTCGGTGCCACGGGCCTGCGTGGGCGTCACCCTCCAGACCGTGATCTTCAACAAGCAAGGCCTCTTCAACTGCGACCTTACGAGTCCCTTTCCTCTTGCTTAGTGCAATGGAGACAATTCTCATAGTGTAACCTTTTCCGAATCAGTACATACCACAGGTAAAATCATCAAGTGTTGAGCTTTTCCCCACAACTCATACAAAAGCTTGCAGTAATGGGATTTTGAGTATCACAATGACTACATGCAATATGCCTTTTTGGTCTTTTTGTTTTTGTCTGTTTAGTGGCAGATTTCGGTCTTCCGTATTTTTTCTCCTCATAATTCTCAATAGCTTCGGCAAGCGCTTTTGCACCAAGGTTAGAGCAGTGCATCTTTTCTTTCGGAAGACCATCCAGAGCCTCTGCGGCGGCCTTTTTTGTTATGGCTTTGGCCTCCTTCAGGGTTTTGCCCTTGGCCATCTCACTGACGATGCTGGATACGGCGATGGCCGCAACACATCCGAATGTCTGGAATTTTACATCAGTCAGTTTATCATTCTTGACCTTGATGTAGAAAGCCATCATGTCCCCACATACCGGATTGCCGACTTCTCCGATGCCATCAGCATCTTCTATGACACCAGCATTTCTCGGGTTTGAGAAATGCTCCATAACCTTTTCTGAATACATTTTTGCCTCCTTGTAATTACTCGTCTCGCAAGCTCCATCATTCAGTCGAATTAGGGCTCTGGGCCTGCTTGGTTACGAGCTGGAAGCAGGGGATATAGATTGAGGCCTGCGCTCAGATTGCTCTTATCATTTCTTAGCCTTAGTCTTCTTCTTGCCCTTACTTGAGCGAAGGCCCGGACCTTTTAAAAGCTCGTTGCCTGTTTCAATTATCTCAGAAAAAGTGATAAAATTAATTTTATCATACATTGCTTTTGTCGCCTCTTTCCAAATTCCGCGTGTCAAACAATGGCTGGATTTATTGCACATATGAGGATTCTCAATACAATCAACCAGATTGATTCCACCTTCGAGCACTTCGACAATTTCGCCCACGGTAATTTCTTCAGGGGGTTTTGCAAGCATATGCCCCCCTTTGGGACCGCGAACACTCTTGACGTAGTTGGCCTTCTTTAAGGGTATAATAAGTTGTTCAAGATACTTAACAGAGATATCCTGACGCTTTGCAATAGCTCCTATCTGTACCGCACCTTCATCATAATGCTCCGCCATGTCCAGCATCATTCTTGTTCCATACCGACTTCTAGTCGACAGTTTCATTCTAAAGCCTCCTGGTTATGCAGCGATTTTTCTCCTCCAAATGGGAGACAGCGAGCGAAGCTTTTCAACAGCGAGAGGAAGCCTTTCCAACACGTATTCAACCTCTTCAACAGTATTACTTCTGCTCAGAGTAAAGACCACAGATCCTTGTGCCAGATCAGGCCGTATTCCGATTGCCACAAGAACTGGAGAGGTCTTGAGGGCTTTTGAAGCACAAGCAGAGCCGGTGTTTGCATAGATGCCCTCCTGGCTAAGCATAAAAAGCAATGCTTCTCCTTCAATAGCTTCAATGCAAAAGCTTACATGGCCGGGAAGCCTCTTGTCGGCATGGCCTGTACGTTTTACCTGTTCAATCCGTTCGTGGATGCCGGCAACAAGGACATTCCTCAGCACCTGCACGCAGTTGGCTTTGTCTGGCAGTTCTTTCACGGCAAGCTCTGATGCCTTGCCAAGTCCAACAATGGCAGGGACGTTCTCTGTTCTGCCTCTCCTGCCGCTTTCCTGGATACCGCCATGAATCAATGGCATAAGTCTTAGATTGTCTCTGAAGTAAAGTGCTCCAATCCCTTTGGGCGCGCCAAGGGAGACACCGGAAAGACTCAGTAAATCGACATTTAATTCATTCACATCCACTGGTATGTTTCCAACCGTGGCAACAGCATCTGTGTGAAAGATCACCCCTTTTTTTCTACAGATGGCAGAAAGTTCTGATATAGGCTCGATCGTTCCGATCTCATTGTTAGCATGCATAATTGACACAAGTATGGTCTCAGGCCTGATTGCACCAGACAGGCGTTCGGGATCCACCAGACCGTACTCATCAACTGGCAGGAAAGTGGCCTCGAAATCCATACGTTCCAAGAATCTCGCGGAATTAAGAACAGAATGATGTTCAACGGCAGAAATAATAATGTGCTTCCCCTTTTTCTGCCTGGCCAGGGCTAAGCCTTTAATGGCGAGGTTGTTTGCTTCTGCACCTGACGACGTGAATATTATTTCCTCTGCTTTCGCACCAATCAGTTTAGCCACCTTTGCTCTTTGCTCCTCTATGACCTGCTTGATTTGTGAACCCATGTCATAGACGGTCGAGGGGTTACCAAAGTGCTCCTCAAAAAAAGGGAGCATGGCTTCGAGGATCTGCTTTCTCACCGGTGTTGCTGATGCATGATCCATGTATACATTTTTCATAGTAAGCCCCCTATATGCAGCAGTCTTCATAGCTCAAGATCTCAAAACTTGTGTCAAGTTCTTGCGATACTGGATGCGTGATTCTGGATAGGTATAGAAAGCCACTCTTGGCGGCGCAGAGGTTTTTCGTCCAGCATCGCGGAGCCTCAAGCCTCGTTGGTTTGAGGCGGAGCTTCGCTAGTTTTCCTAATATAGAGTTTATAACAATCTTCGTCTTCCTCTATACCAATGAATTCCTGGCCACACTTTTGACACCAGCTTGGAATATCCTCCAACGCCCCATCATAATCGGTTAACACTTCTAATACCTGGCCTGTTTTTAGACATTTGATCTTGTCTCCGGGTTCTAAAAGGTGCATAGGGCACATGCGGCACACGAGATCCAATGTATCGTCTGATGGCTGATTTTCGACAAATTTCATCTCTTACTCCCTTCATCAGCCCCGCCGTCGGGATTATATACCAATCTAATCTAGACTAATTGGGTATAGTATAATAACCCATTAACCTGATGTCAAGTAAAAATGCATTGTTTAAATGGATGAACATTCACGTCATGGTTTTCATCAACAAGGAAATTCTTGAGGCAAGAGCTATGTGATAAGCGTAAGAGAGAACTACCACGTGATGTAAGGGCTGTTGACCAGGCCGCCGATGAGCAAAAATACCCCAGAGACCAGTGCGGCAAAGCCAAAGAGATAGAAGAAGAGTCGCCGACCTGGCTTTCCTTCGGTAACCAGGATACTCTCCAGTTTCCCGGTTTGCTCTAGACGTGCTATCCAGGCGGGTCTTTCGTAACGAGTAGCATCCAGGTCCACACTCCCCTCGAATATGGCCTGATCCATCGGAAAATTATGGCGCCGCAGGTGAGCGATAAAAAAGTGAATAATAAACACGTGGGCCATGGCCAGGATGGCTTCGATACGGTGAATCCAGAAAGCCACGTTCAAGCCCCACCCTGGCATGATGCGGCTTGAAGCCAGGGGGTAGGCCAAGATCAGGCCCGTGGTTCCCATGATGACCATCCCCCAGAAGACGGCCCAGTAGTCAAATTTTTCCCAGTAGCCCCAGCGATCGAACCGTGGGGCCTTGGTCATACCTAAGAACCAGCCGACATGATGGAAAAACTGTTTAATATCGCGTGGCTGGGGCAGCAAAGTATCAGGCCCGAAAAGGCTGCGTGGAAAGTGGTGCCAATCAATTTGAAAGAGCAAATAAATGACATGAATCAAAACCCACGATAGGAAATCGAAAACAAAAAAACATAGAGAGGCTCCGAGAAAGATGTGATAGGGGTAATAAAGGGATGATAAATTTGTCTCTATGTCCTTTTAATCACAAATGTTTTCTATAATAGAAAGAGAAATTGGGGTATAATTCTCACGTTAAACCACCAGCTTTGCTGGTGCGAAACTAATAGGCTTTGCCGGTCAGGCGTTTTAGTTAAGGCAAGTAAATTCGAAATCCGTGCTGTCCTCAAGGCGTCAGCCGCAAACAAATCCGAAATTCTAATGCTCAAAATTCCCAAACATTTTAAGGTCCTTGCGTTGGGGATCGTTATCGGCGCAAGAGCGTTTCGGTCATTTCAGCCGTCGTAGCCGCCACGGCTACTATGGCGAAGTCGGCTTGAATTTGTGTCATTTGGTATTGTTTCGAATTTCGTGCTTCGATATTCGAATTTGCAGTGGGTGAATAAGAACTACTACGTTGGCCCCTTCCAGGGGCCCTCCTCAAGCCTCCGGCTATGCCGGAGGTCATGACTATTGTAACCGGGACGAATCAAGATGGATAAAGACAGTATAGGTTGGAAGAAGGAGGGTCTGATTCAACTGCTGCGAGATGCTGGTTCCCTGCTGGTTGCCTTTTCCGGGGGGGTGGACAGCTCTTTCCTGTTAGCTGTGGCCCACGAAACCCTTGGGTCTGGGGCGTTGGCGGCAACAGCGATTTCCGAGATATTTCCGGTGCGGGAAAAGGATGTGGCCGCGGAATTTGCTCAGGCAAGAGGCATTGAGCATATCGTTTTCCCGACTGAAGAAATAAGCCTTCCTCACTTCTTATCCAACGGGCCGGACAGGTGCTACCATTGCAAAAGGTCTCTCTTTCAGAAGCTTGACAACATGGCAAAAGAAAGAGGAATAAGGCACGTAGCCCACGGAGCAAACGTGGACGATCTAAAGGATTATCGCCCTGGGTTTCGGGCTGCCAATGAAATAGGAGTTATAGCCCCCCTGGTGGATGCCGGTTTGAGCAAGCAGGACATACGTCTGCTCTCAAAAGAGATGGGGCTTGCTACATGGGATAAGCCGACCATGGCCTGCTTGGCTTCGAGAATACCGTATGGCAGCCCGATTACTGTTGACAAGCTGAAGATGATTGAACAGGCTGAAGCGTTTCTCTTTGACAAGGGTATCAAACAGTGCAGGGTAAGGCATCACGGATCAGTGGCAAGGATAGAGGTGGAAAGACGGGGACTGAAAATGGTAATGGAGGATTACTTAGGAAAAGCGATTGTCCACAAATTCAGAGAAATCGGTTTTTTCCATATTGCTGTTGACCTGGAAGGTTATGTATCCGGCAGCATGAACAGGGCGCTTGAGACCATGGTCAAGGTGGAAAATACAGATGGCAGGTAAGGTGATCCTGAAAGACGCCTTCAAGCGTTTTACCTTGGATCTGGACAAAGTCCTTACACCTGAGGAGACAGTGCGAAGGTTTAAGGAAAAACTGAAAGGGGTAAATCTGGATATTCTCGAAACCACGATGAGAATCGATAACGGCAGGCTGGGCATCCCTGTCTATTTCAGCATATGCGGAAAAGATGCCTTTGAGATCATAGGCACAAAGAAACAGATGGGAAAAGGGGGCACCCCGGAGCAGTCAGAGGCAAGTGCGGTCATGGAACTGGCTGAGAGATTCAGTTTTTTCAGTTTTTCCAGAAACCCGAAAAACTTCTTTGTTGAAGAATACCGAAATCTGAAAAACCATGCCGTCCCATTTGAGGCCATTGCCCTTTCTGTCCATGACAGTTCTGATGACCTTGACAAGGCCCAAGAGGTTTTTTCAAGGCTCCCTTTGAAATGGACATGGGGCTACAACCTGACGAGACAGGAAGAAGTCCTTATCCCTTTTGACTGGTTTTTTGCCATTAACGAATACAATGGGCCATCAGCCGGAAATTGTGTAGAAGAAGCGCTCAGCCAGGGCATATGCGAGATTGTGGAAAGGCATGTATCATCCATCGTGAGCCGCAACAAGATCACGACACCCGCCATTAGCATGAACTCAATAACCGATCCTGTGGTTCTTGAGATGATTGCAAAGTATGAAAAAATCGGGGTCAGGTTGTTCATCTCTGATTTTTCCCTCGATACCGGTATCCCCAGTGTGGGGGTGCTTGCCTACGACCCTTCGACCTTTCCCGAAAGGAGCGAAATCGTCTGGACGGCCGGCACAACACCCAACCCCCAGAAGGCATTAAGTCGTGCCTTAACAGAAGTGGCCCAGCTTGCCGGTGACTTCAATACGTCCTCCAACTATGTAGCCAGTGGTCTCCCCAAGCTAACAACCCTTGCGGAAGCCGACTTCGTCGTCCATCCTGACAGGGAGATAGATATCACAAAACTGCCAGACCTTTCCCATGATAACATTAGAGTGGAGGTGGAAAACTGTATTGCTGCCTTGTCCCGAATCGGCATGGAAGTCATTGTCCTCGATGTGACCCATCCTGAGCTTGAAATCCCTGCTTTATATACCATCGTGCCTGGTGCTCATTTTCGTGAGCGGGCCGCAGGAACGAGTGTGGGTATGTTTTCAACCAAGCTTATTGCAGAATGCGTCGATACTGAAAGAGCAATCACCGAACTGCAAAGGGCGGAAACCTTGATTCCGGGAAAATACTACATCAAGTTCTATTTGGGATCATGCCATCTTTCGATGAGTAAGCCCCGCGAGGCCTTAAAGCATTTTGAGGAGGCCCTGGAACTCAATCCGAAAAAGGAAGACATTGCGAGTATCTATTCCTATATGGGGATTTCCTTAAGAGATATGAATCAATACCGACAGGCCATTACAGTACTGGAAAAAGCAACGGCTTATGACAGTGAGAGGACGGATATCCACAATCTCATGGGCTTCTGTCACTTCAAACTGAAAGAACACGAAAAGGCCATAGAGTGCTTTCGGGAAGCGCTGCGCATAGACCCCGCCTCTGCCATTGATTATGCCAATATCGCTTCCAATTACCGGGACATGGACAAAAAAGACCAGGCTATTCGCTATTATGAACTAGCCTTGGAGCTTGACCCAACAATAGAGTTTGCCAGGGACAATCTATCCAAGCTGCTGGCTTAAAAGGAGTTCCACATGGACATATTTGAAGTCCACGCGGCAGTGATGAAAAACTACCGGTCTTTCATTGAAAGCTTCATAAATAAGAATGGGATTGAGAAAATCTTTGAAAAGCTCAAACATGAAGTAAGATTTACAAAAAATCGGCATGGGTGGTCTGTTTCTGAGGGAAGAAAGATATTGAGGGTCCATTACTTACATGGCAAAGGAAGCATTCCGGGAAGAGTGCCAGATAAGATCAGGAGCCAATTGAAGGGGCCATCAAGGATCACCGTGAGAAAGGATTGAGTGAAGCCGGTTCCGACATCTGAGACTGCTTTTCTGAAACAGGGGGACAGAAAACCGTAACCTATTCCTTTGTTTCCTCAATTATGACTTTGTGATCCACAAGTGCAAGACGACTGATTTTGCCCTTAATGAATTTTTGTTCACCGAATATGGTGGTGAGCCTGAGCTTGTCATTATCAGGTTCAATGGTGTCAAGCGCCTCCAGAAAGAGCTCTTCCTTGCCGTCCTTTAGCAGATATGCATTGGCCTCACACATAGTATCACCCCCTGATCGTAAGCTCATCCAATGAAAAAAGCCATGAATACAGGCTATATGTCTCCGCAGTAGCCTTCATGGCCCTGATTGTTAGATTGGGTGCGGGACCTCTGATTGACCAACCTAAGATGTCGACTTCAGTCGTTGAGCTTATTCTTTGTCCAATTCTTGTTCTTCGCCATGAACATGGGTGCTCACCACCCCGGGATTTTTCGAATCGCTGTGGTGATGATGTTCATGGTGGTGATCGTGATGTTCGTGGTCATGATCATGGGTCACGCCTTCATGGCTGTGGGTATGGCCCTGGAGAAACTCAAACTGTTTGTACTTGCTGGCGTGTTTTCCGCTTGAACAACATTTGCACATATGGACCTCCCTCGCGGCCCCTGGAGCATATTTTTGTGTAACTATAGGGGCCGAACAGATATTTGTCAAATGAAAAAATCGTGCCAAACCCGCAGTGAGAGAACTTTTAATTTGACTTGTTAATTGTTACAAATGGTTAACGAGTATTGCCTAAAGGATGTAAGCTAACGAACGTAGGTAAAGAAAGTCAATAAATGGCAAAAAAGTACCACCATTTTTCAGAATAGTGCCAGAAGTTTTCTCTATCAATAACGTCTCGATCAATATTGGCGGAATGAAGTTGGACAATGCCCCGAAAAGAGAAACCCCGTCTGGGCCAGGGGGGATTGAGGGGGATTTTTCCCAAAGCAGGCCTGACTTTTTCGGCATGGTTTCTCTGTTCTGATAAAGGAAAAGTATGGATGTGTCAATTAGACTTTGGTCCAATACCGAAACGAAATTGACTATGTCTTCAATTTGGACTATCGAATGTTATATGATCTCCGCAGATGATGCCACGAGCCAGCTCTTGAAGGAACTTTCAGATGCCAAGGCATGGCCGGAATTTCTCAAAAGGAAGCTTGACAGCGGAACAGATGTCAGTGACGAGATCGGGAAGGCTGATGAGAAAATAGAGGGCCTCAAGAGGCGTGCAGAGAAGGCCATTAAGAGACTCGGGTGCGTGAGCCCGGAAACCCGTTCTGTTTATCATGGAATGGCTGACATGTTGATTAGCTGGCAGACCTTCAAGGACAGCCTGGAATAGCGGAGCGGGTATCTTCGATTTGCGAAGCCGTCAAGGATAATATGTTGCGCAGGCGCTTTCAGACTCCCAGGCAGTGACCCGGCTTACCCTGACTCCTTTGTCTTGCACCAACGCGGCTAACTGCTCCGCCACATACCTTGCAATGTTTTCCGATGACGGGTTCCGGGTTTTAAAGGGCTCAAGCTCGTTCAGGAATTTGTGGTCCAAAGTTTCCAGAATACCCTCTACGTGTTTTTTGAGGATTCTGAAATCGATGACCACGCCTGCCTCGTCTAGGCCATCAGACGTAACATAGACCTCGATCTTCCAGTTGTGCCCATGTAATTCCTCACAGGCGCCTTGGAAGTCACGAAGCTGGTGGGCAGCAGAGAAGTGGGTGATGACTTTCAGTTCATACATAAATAGAATCGTTCCGCGATTTTATGCCTACTTCACCTCTCCCTTGTAAGGCTTTCCGCATTCACCGCAAACGCCGTGTTCATTAATCACGCCGATGCATGCGCCATCAGTGCAAAGAATGCGGTCTGAGAAATCTCCCGGATCATCAGCAGGTTTGTCACCCAAGTCGAGATCCGGAAAAGCTGATCCGCAAAAACAGCAAAACTTGCCAAAAAGGGGAATCTTTTCACCGCACTCGGGGCACTCGCGAGACGGCAACTCAACATGACAATTCGGACACTCCATAAAGCGTTCTATCCTCCAATGGCTGACATGGGACGAAGGGATTCTCCCTTTCCCAGGGTCTCAGCATGGTGTTGTTTGGGTTTTCTGCCGATCGCCTCTTGAAACAATACCTTCAAATCTTCCCGGCTGCACCCCCTTCTTAGGGGAGTCCTGATGTCCACCTCGTCATCGGCAAAAAGGCAGGGCCGAAGCTTGCCGTCCGCCGTGAGCCTGAGACGGTTGCAGGAAGGACAGAAGTGATGGCTGATAGCGCTGATCAAACCAATTTCACCCCTGGCTGATTCGAAGCGATATCTCGTGGCCGGCCCATCCAGGGTTGAGCGGGCAACCTCGTGAAGGGGACCAAGGGCCTCTAGTCTGGACCTGATCTCATCGGAGGAGATATATTTTTCCGGCTCCCACTGGCTATCATGTCCGATCGGCATATATTCGATGAATCGAACATGATACGGTTTTTCAACAGACAACTTTGCAAATTGAAGAAACTCGTCATCATTAAAGCCCCTGATGGCCACCACATTCACCTTGATAGGCGAAAACCCCACGGCCTCAGCCTCCCGGAGCCCTTCCAAGACATCGTCAAAACGATCACGACCAGTAATACTGGCATATTTTAGCCGGTTGAGGGAGTCCAGGCTCACGTTTATGCGATGAACGCCGGCGTCAAAGATCTCCTTGGCCTTTTCCTTTAGGAGAACACCATTTGTGGTAATGCTCACATCCTCGAGACCGCCTACACGGCACACAGATGAAACAAGGGCCACAAAATCTCTACGAACCAGGGGTTCGCCACCGGTGAGACGCACCTTCTTAATGCCGACATCCGTGGACGCCTGAATTACTTCCAGGATTTCTTCGTACTTCAAAATTTCGGCGTGATTGAAGAGCTTCAGGTCTTTTACCGGCAGACAGTAAACGCAACGAAGGTTGCATCGGTCTGTGACGGAGACCCTCAGGTAGCTGATCTGGCGATTGAAATGATCTACATTTGCAGCCATAAGGGAATGCCACTTTCAAGGCCCTGCTCCCGGGCCAGCATATCGAGGTGCAACGTGGAGATCTGCTCCACCAGAGGATGCAAGGGGCGTTCTATCTCTCTGGCATCGATGGTCTTGATATACTTTTTGCACTTGTCACACACATCCACTCGATAGTTCTTTTCTTCTTCGCTGAAAAAATAGTGCAGGGTTTTTTGATCATTATTGTCGCAGAAAGGACAGCATATTCTCGGTATCTGCCATTCATGGCCACAGAAACTGCAAACAAGGGAACGTTTTCCCCCCTCGCCCCGCAGTATGGATAGGGCCGGCGGGCTCCCGCAGATAGGACAATAGCCCTTTCCCCACTCGGTATCCTTGTCAAGATAGGTCGATAGCTGTTCAGCACAAAGAGAAATAGACGGCCTTATGCTGTTGTAAACAGCAAAAGCAAGGATTGTCTTGTCAATACCGAGCTTTCCTGCAACATCGCCAAGGTAGGCATCGTCCTCCTTGAGCATATTTGAGAACAGTGTTGAAGCATCCGGCGATTCCTTATCCAGGGCATCAATTATCTTTGGACCGGCCTCAGCCAACACCTCGTTTGCCTCAACAGCAAGCTCGCAGAGCTTTCTCAACAAGGCCTCGGCAGCCACCACATCCATCACAAAGTCAGTTGTGCTGATCAGAGGGAAGCCCTCTTCCTCCTTGACCGAAAGGAGATCTTCGTGGATCTTAATCGGCTCGAGGCGCGTATCTTCCTTTGAGGCCTCCTGGGCCAAACAGAGCTTTTCGTAAAAATCGAGAAGCCCTTCGTAGGCAGGCCTTTGGGCCTTGACGGCAGCTACTGCCTTTCTGATCTGGTCAGTCGTAACAATTTCTTTTTCAGTCATATGATATCACCCAATAAAATCTATGAAATCGTTTCGGATTTTATAGCACAAAAAGGGGAGAAGATCAAAGGACCTTCTCCCCTTCTGCGTCAAGAGTTCTGGTCTGTTACAAATTAGCTGTCAATTCTGTCAGTGGCCTGAAAAGTCTCTTCAAAGCCACCTGCCTTGAGATGTCAAAGGCCGAATTCGATGCCACGGCAAACTTGTGATACAGATCCGGCTTCTCCGTGACCAAGTAAATGACTCGAACGTCATCAGCATCCAGAAGCTTGGCCTTGGGATAATTCTTTTTCACCAAAGCCAAACGCTTCTTGGCCAGGGCGAGCATTTCATTACGGTCGCCAAAGCTCATTGCCCCCGTGGGGCAGGTCTTTACACAGGCCGGCAAAAGCCCGTTTTCCACCCGGTCAAGACACATGTCACACTTGGCCAGGGTCCCATCCTTGGCCGCCCTTGGGACGTTATAGGGACAGGAATCGATAATCGCCTGGCTGTCCAGGTTTTTGGTGTTCGCAGTATAAATCAGTGCTCCGGTCGCCGGGTCCTTGAAGATGGCCGTGGGGTCATCCGCGGTCATCTCACAAGGCGCCTCTATGCAGTGGCGGCACTGATCCGGAAAAAAGAGCCACTGGAGCTTGCCGCCCACTACCACCTCGTTAAACCTTACAAGTTTGTAGGTCACGAAGGAGAGATCCGCCGGGTTTTGGTGAGTTCCACGATTCTTGGTTTTTTCCGCAGGCAGGTCATGCCACTGCTTACAGGCGACCTGACATCCTCTGCAGGCCGTACAAATTGTCGTATCAATGAAAAATGATTTACCTGGCATTCAGATCACCTCCTTCTATAGTTTGGACACATTGACCATAAAGGCCTTGGTTTCAGGGATTCTCGTATTCGGATCACCAGTTGCAGGCGTCAAGAGGTTGGCGCTGTGTTCTGTGCCGGTTTGCGGCCAACGCCAGCCAAAACACCATGGGACACCCACCTGGTGAACCGTATTGCCTCCTATGTTGAACGGCTTGAACCGCTTGGTAACGATGGCGGTGGCCTTCAGGGAACCCCGGGCTGAGGAAACCAACACACGCTCACTGTTTTTGATCCCCTTGAGCTTTGCCAGCTCCTCGCTCATCTCCACAAATACCTGAGGCTGCAACTCGAGAAGCCAAGGCTGGGGCCGGGTCATGAGGCCGGTCTGCCAGTGTTCAGATACCCGGTACGTGGTGCCCACAATGGGGTATCTCGGATCGCAGGTCTTGTACGCATCTGCGTCGGTTCCGTAGACAGGCGCCACAGGGCTCATCCGCTGTTTGTTATCTGACATGAGGTTCTTTTCAACGGGACACTCGAGAGGTTCGTAGTGCTCCGGGAAGGGACCGTCTGCGCGTCCCGGGCCATAGATCTGGGCATGCCCGTGCACCTGCATGATAAAGGGCCACTTGCTCTTGGGGTCGGGCTTTTCCAGGCTTCCGATGGGCGGCCAGCCGCCGTCGGGCACATCGCCGATCCATTTTTCCCCGTTCCACTTGATCACCCAGTCCTTCTTATCAAAGGGCTGTCCCTTGAGATCCACAGATGCACGGTTGTAAATGATCCTGCGGTTTACGGGCCAGCACCAGGAAAATTCCGGGTAGAGACCGATCTTGTTCACAGCATCTTCCTGGCCTTTGCGGGCTGCCATGTTCCCCTTCTCCGTATAACTGTTGCAGTAGAGCCAGTTTGCCGAAGAAGTGGAGCCGTCCGCCTGGAGCCATGCAAAGCTCGGAACCAAGGTCCCCTTCTTGCACAGCTTGCCCTTGACAGTGCAGTCTTTAAGGAAATAGCCGTTTATCTCCTTGGCCGCCTTGTGAGGATCATACATGCCGTCTGTCATATAGTCCCACTTGAGGTTCATGATCGGCTCGACGAACGTTCCGCCTTCCTTATAGGCCTCTTTAATCTTATAGCCAAGTTCCATGATGATGTCGCCATCGGACCTGCTGTTCCCAAGGGGTTTTGGTCCCTGATAACGCCACTGCATCCACCGGCCGCTGTTGGTGATGCTTCCTTCCTTTTCCACCGACACACAGGCTGGGAGAGAGAAGACCTCGGTCTTGATGGTGGATGGGTTCATCCCCGGTCCTTTCCAGAACGAGGCGGTCTCATTGTCAAAGATATTGACATTGACCATCCAGTCCAGGTTGCCCATGGCCTTGCGGTTCTTGTTGGCATTGGCCAGGGAGCAAGCCAGATTCATGCCCCAGTTGAAAAAGCCCGTGACTTTTCCTTTGTACATGTCGTCAAACATATCAAGGAAGGCGTATGTCTTACCGGCATCCAGCTTGGGCATCCAGTTATATCCAAAATCGTTTTCCTTGGTGGCTTTCTCGCCAAAGTAGGACTTCAACAAGCTCACCATATACTTGGGTTCATTCTGCCACCAGTTGGCGCTGTTGGGATCCTTGCTCTCGGCCCTTCTCTTAAGGTAGTCACCAAGGCTAGGCCATTTCGTGCTTGGGGTCGCCAGGTAGCCGGGCCAGATGTGAAAGAGCAGACAGTGGTCGGTTGAGCCCTGGACATTAGACTCACCTCGCAGGGCGTTCACGCCGCCTCCTGCAAGACCGATGTTACCCAGGAGCAACTGGATCATGGCCATGGCACGGATATTCTGGACTCCCACAGTATGCTGGGTCCAGCCCATGGCATACATGATGGTGGCTGCCTTGCCGGTGGCCCCGGTGGCCGCATAGGTCTTGTAAACCTTCTTGAGGTCCGCTTCCGGGGTGCCGGTGATCGTTGAGACCAGCTTGGTGTCATACCTGCTGTAATGTTTCTTCAACAACTGGAACACACACCGGGAATCCTTCAGGTTCCGGTCCATTTTCGGGACCCCGTTCTTGTCCATCTCAAAGGCCCATTTTTTCTTGTCATACTTGCGGTTCTTTTCGTCATAACCTGAAAAGAGTCCGTCTTTGAACTTAAAATCTTTCCCAACGACAAACGGCGCGTTCGTGTACGCACGCACATACTCCTTGTCGTAAAGTTTGTTGTCCAGGATGTACTTGATCATGCCGCCCAAAAAGGCGATGTCAGTGCCTGATCGCAGGGCGGTATACATGTCTGCCTTTGATGAGGTTCTTGTAAATCTGGGGTCCACGCTGATAAGCTTGGCCCCTTGTTTCATGGCCTTGACGACATACTTGAACGATACGGGATGGTTCTCGGCTGCATTGCTTCCCATGATCAGGATGCAATCGCTGTTTCCGATGTCGATCCAGTGGTTGGTCATCGCACCGCGTCCGAACGACTCTGCCAGAGCCGCAACAGTGGCGCTGTGTCAGATACGGGCCTGGTGTTCGACATAGACAAGCCCCAGGGCCCTCAAGAGCGCCTGGTAGATCCAGCACTCTTCGTTGTCCAGGGCGGAACTGCCGCCCGAAACGATCCCGACGGTCCGGTTAACCACCTGACCCTTGGCGTTCTTGTGAGTAAAGGTGGCATCACGGGTCTTTTTGACGCGTTTGGCAATCTCGGTCAGCGCCCAATCCCATGAAACCTGCTTCCACTCATTTGCATAAGGCGCTCGATACATAGGCTCAAGGTGCCGATTTTCGTTTTCGGCCAATTGAGACAGCGAGCTGCCCTTGCTGCAAAGTGAGCCCCGGTTGATAACGTGGTCAGGATCACCCTCGATGTAGATGACACGGCCGTCGCCTTTCTGGCTCGTATGCACAATGGCGCCGCAACCTACTGCACAATAGGGGCAGATGGTGGTGGTCTCCTTGGCATACTTGGTCTTTAGCATTTGGGCATGTGCCTTTACTGGCGAAAGGTCAAAGCCCAGACTGCTTACCGCAAGACCGGCAGCCGTTGCACCAGAGATCTGAATGAATTCTCTGCGTGTTACTTTCATAGGC
>DAOUWN010000063.1 GCA_030667105.1 Deltaproteobacteria bacterium | reverse complement strand
TTTGTCCTCAATGCAACCAGACTTACTGGAAATGCTCCAATTGCGGATTTCTGATTACGGCCATAACACCGCCGGTTGATTGCCCCAGTTGTGGCGAGAAGTGTGATTTCATAAACGTCACCTGCTACACACCAGAGTGCGGTGGGCCTGGCCACGTTGATCACAGGTTATAGATAAAGTGTAAACGTAGCCCAAGATATTCTTTTCACGTGTGCGCACCAAAGTTGGGATGTCATTTAGGTCAATTATAGAAGGAGAAGGGCGTCATGAAAAAACCTTTTTTTGCCCTGTTGATGGTGTTTCTTTCGGTCCCGGTGGCCTGGGGCGCAACACCTCCGATAAGTGAAGAGACAGGGGCCTGCCTCAAATGTCACCGCTCAACGGACCCGGGAATTGTGGCGGACTGGGAAAGGAGCCGCATGGCCAGGGTCACCCCCCGGGTCGCAAGAAGTATGATTGTGCAAAAGCGGAGGGTTTCATTTGAGCAAGTGCCTCAGAAACTGGCACGTGTTGTCGTTGGCTGTGCCGAGTGTCACACCTTAAACCCTGAAAAGCATCAGGACACCTTTGAGCACAATGGCTTTCAGATCCACGTGGTCGTAACACCCGAGGACTGTGCCACCTGCCATCCCGTCGAGGTGGGCCAATATGGCAAAAACCTTATGTCCCATGCCTATGGAAACCTGAAGAACAATTCCGTTTACCACGGCCTGGTTAACACGGCAACTGGCATTCAGTCTTTTGAGGACATGAAGACGGTCCTGAGAGACCCTGACGAAGAGACCCTTGCTGACTCCTGTTTTTACTGCCACGGCACGGTTGTTGAGGTCAAAGGCATGAAGACCAGGGAGACGACTAAGGGTGAAATGTCGTTTCCCGTTCTTTCGGGCTGGCCCAATCAGGGAGTGGGGCGAATCAATCCTGACGGAAGCAAGGGCTCGTGTGCTGCGTGCCACACGCGGCATCAGTTTTCCATTGAGATGGCCAGAAAGCCGTCTACTTGTTCTGAGTGTCACAAAGGCCCGGATGTGCCAGCATACAATGTCTACAAGGTGAGCAAGCACGGCAACATATACTCTGCCATGGGCAAGGGTAAGACTTGGAATTTCAAGGCTGTCCCGTGGACCGTCGGCAAGGATTTCGCGGCCCCCACCTGCGCCACTTGCCATGTGAGTCTTGTGGTTTCTGAGAAGGGGCAGGTGATAGCAGAACGGACCCACCAGATGAATGATCGCATCTCGTGGAGGATACTCGGTTTGATTTACGCCCATGCCCACCCCAAGTCTCCGGATACAACCATTATCAGGAATAAGGCTGGATTGCCTTTGCCCACGGAGCTGACCGGAGAACCTGTGGCCAAGTATTTGATCGATGCCAAGGAGCAAGAAAAGAGACGAAAGGCCATGAACAGAGTCTGTCTTTCGTGCCACAGCCGAGGCTGGGTGGATGGACAGTTTGCCCGCTTTGAGAACACGATCAAGACTACGAACGAGATGACTCTGACTGCAACGAATATCCTCCTTTCCGCCTGGGAGAAAGGGGCGGCCAGGGGACTTGCCCAGAAGGACAGCATCTTCAACGAGGCAATCGAGAAGAAGTGGGTGGAGCAGTGGCTCTTTTATGCAAACTCCACGCGTTACGCTTCTGCCATGATCGGGGCCGACTATGGCGCTTTTGCCAATGGTCGTTGGTACATGTCCAAGAACATCCAGGAGATGATGGATTGGCTGGGGTTTAAGCTAAAGGAGAGGAGGTAAGGATCATGAAAAAAGCGTTCATCTATCAGTTGGCAACCGTTTTCATGTTTGTTTTAATGTTCAATTCTGGGCCGGTTGCGGCCGGGTCGACACCGAAAAAGGGCGGTGCTCTGCCGGAAATAAGCCTGTCAGTACCGAAAGACCCAGGGCATAGAGACTATCTGGGCCTTTCAGGTCAAGGCCTGTTTAGGATAGGACAAATTAAGGCAGAGGCAGTAATCATAGAGATCTTCAGTATGTATTGCCCCCATTGTCAGGGAGAAGCGTTCCGTGTAAACGAGCTGTATGAGTCAATAGAGAAAAGCTTAAACGCCAAAGGCAAACTCAAGTTGATAGGCATTGGCGCGGGCAATTCAGCCTTTGAAGTGGGTATATTCAAAGAGACATACAAAGTTCCGTTTCCGCTTTTTGCAGACGGCGATTTTTCCATTCACAAAAGCCTGGGAGAGGTCAGAACGCCGTACTTTTTCGGTGTCAAGATCAAGGACGACGGAACCCATGAGGTCTTTTATTCCAAACTCGGGGGTTTCAACAATGCCGATGAGTTTTTGCAAATGATGCTCAAATTGGCAGAATTAAATTAGGAGGTGTCCCATGAGAAACAAGAAAACTCTCCTTTTGCTATCTGGGCTTGTAGCAATATTTTGCTTGAGCACCAGCGCCTTTGGCCTTTCGGATGCATTCAAGAACAATATCTATAACCCGGGCATCATGAGGCCCACAGACAGTGTGTTGAAGGTCAAAGTGGGAGATCGTGCTCCTGACTTCACGCTTCCGGCCGTTTCTGGCGGAAAGGTTTGTCTTGGCCAGTATTTGGGGAAAAAGAATGTGGTTTTATCCTTTGTCCCCGCCGCATGGACCCCTGTCTGCTCGGATCAGTGGCCGGGCTACAATATCGTGAAACAGATTTTTGACAAGAACAATGCCATCCTGCTCGGCATCACAGTAGACAACATCCCCACCCTGTTTGCCTGGACCAACCAGATGGGGAAGTTATGGTTTGACATACTTTCTGACTTCTGGCCCCACGGTGATGTGGCCGCCAAGTACGGGGTATTGCGCTCCGATGGTGTTACGGAAAGAGCGCTCTTTGTCATCGATAAGAAGGGTATTGTTCGATACATCGACGTGCACAATATCAACGAAAGGCCTCGCCTCGAAGTGCTAGTCAACGAGCTGGAAAAGCTGGAAGAATAGGGAACAGCATTACAGCAGCCAAAGAAACCTCACAGGCCAAAAGGCCGAAGGGGTGCGGGAGGTAGATCATGAACGTGTTAAAACGGAAGGCCTGGTCTCCTTATGTTGCAGGGGGCCTTGTGGGCATTCTTCTGTGCTTCTCAGTTTTGATAACCGGAAAATATTTGGGGGCGTCTACAACCTTTGTCCGTTCAGCAGGGCTGATCGAAAAGATATTTGCACCCGAGCGCGTTGCAAATATGGAGTACTTTGTCAAAACGAAGGTCAAGATCGACTGGCAGTGGATGTTTGTCGCGGGTGTGTTTTTTGGATCTTTGCTTGCCTCTAAGATTTCAGCAGACTATCGGGCAACGGCAGTGCCGCCGATGTGGGAGAAAAGGTTCGGACCCAATAAAGCCGGAAGGTGGATTGTTGCCTTTTTCGGAGGAATTATCGCCATGTTCGGAGCCCGCCTGGCCGGCGGTTGACCAAGCGGTCACGGATTGAGCGGTTTGGCTCAATTGGCAGTAAGTGGTTACATCTCCCTGATCTGCTTCTTTATTGCAGGGATTGTCATGGCAAGGATGCTTTACGGGGGAGGTGAAAATCGATGAGCATACTCTTTTGGGGTGTTGCCACGGGCATCATATTCGGTTTTCTGCTCCAGAAAGGCGAGGTCTTAAGATACGACAAGCAGTTGGGCGCCCTTCGCCTCAGGGATTTTACGATTGTGAAGTTTATGCTTTCCACAGTGATCGTGGCCACGGTTGGCATCTATCTGCTCCATGACTTGGGCCTGGTAACGTTGAAACTGAAAGCAACCGTGCTGGGGCCTAATATCATAGGTGGCCTCATTTTTGGCGCAGGCTGGGGCCTGCTCGGATATTGTCCGGCTACGGCAGTTGGCGCTCTGGGCGAAGGAAGATGGGACAGCCTGTTTGGTATTGTGGGCATGCTGTTTGGCGCTGCTGTTTATGCCGAGGTCTACCCTGCCCTGAAAACCAACGTACTTGCCTGGGGTCAGTTTGGCAAAATCACCATCCCAGGCATTTTGGGGATCAACCATTGGATCGTCATAGTGATTCTTGTAATACTGTTCGTCAGCTTGTTCTTTTGGTTTGAGAAGAAACGGCTTTGATGATTGTAAGAGGGAATAATCATGACCATACCGCAACACTGCCCTGGTTTTGAACAGTATAAGGACTTGCGGTCTTTCATCTGTAATGGTCCCTACCAGACGTATTTGACATTAAGATAAGAGCGGGCCGTAGCTAACACCATGGCTTTTTACTGGGATTCTGTTGCCGCTTGTGACGAGGGGGTGAAAATCATGACAGAAGAAAAACAGGAGACATCGAAAGAAGAGACGAAAAAAGGGAAGAAGAAAGCTGACGAGCCCCTCCCGTTCTGTACCACAGCGCCCAGTGCAGAACATGCAAGGGGGCCCAATGAAGACGAACCCTGTGACGAGTCTCGTGGAGCAGAATAGCATCGAAGCGTTTTGCAGTTTTTTACAGGTGTGAGAAGAAGAGGCTTTGAGGGATTGTACGAGGAGGTTATCATGACCACGCCCCAGCATTGCCCCGGTTTTGAACAGTTTAAGCACTTGCAGTCTTTCCTCTGTAGATGTCCCCACTGTCGGAAGGAGAAAGAGATTTTTTCAGACGAGTTTGACAGAAGGCATGTATGCAAGGCGTGCGGAAAAGAGATTGATTTTGCGCAGTGTACTCTCGATGGTGAGGCGTAAACTTACGGGCTTCGCCTCATTGACTCCGCCTAATGATGCTCTATTAGCGGACATTAGCGTAAACATGAAATGAGGTGATACGCATGAAAAGCAACATAGGGAAAACCGATCGGATTATCAGAGCGCTCATAGGGCTCATTGTGATTGCAGTTGGCGTCTATTTGAAGAGTTGGTGGGGAGCTATTGGCCTAGTGCCGCTTTTTACAGCCGCTATAGGTTGGTGTGGACTCTATACCCTTTTTGGAATATCCACGTGCAAAATAAAGGGTTAAGCATGCCCATCCCCACGACGAGCAGAAATTCAGTTTTTCCACTTAGCTGTTAGGCAGGTAGTCAAAAGCTTGAAGGGTCACAGGGCTACACTGTGCCAGTCTTTGAAAGGGGGTGGTTTGGACTGCAAGTGGCCAGCTCATGGCATCTTATGGACATTTCAAGCACAGGAGGACAAAGATCATGCATGACAAGAAAGAATTGTGTGAGAAGATCAGATCGATCTATCCGGACATCGGAGAATGCGGCATTGATGTGGATGTAGAGTATGATGGGGTACAGAAGGCGTGGGTTGTAGATTTGAAAAAGGATCAGCATGAGCTAAAGACCCATCTGGAACTCCAGGAAGCCGATGAATGTATGGAAGGAAAACAGTGCGTTTCTCTCGGACTGCAGATCGCACAACTGAAGGCCAACATAGAGAGAATGCCAGATTAAGGAGGATTATCTTCAGATGGAGAGATTTTCTGCCCTCTCCATCTGAATCAAAAGGAGGTGTTATGAAACGTTTTGTATATGAGATTACCACCTCGTTGCAGATACATTCAAACAAGTGGAAACGCAAAGTTAAAAAAAGGAGAAATAGTCATGGCAGAAAACATCAAATGGGGAACGGACATGGATGCCGCCCTGGCCCTGGCTCGCGCCGAGAACAAGCCTGTGTTGCTTGATTTCTTCAACCCTGGTTGAATCGGCTGTCAACAAATGGATGCGGTCACGTATCCGGATGCGAAGGTAATCCGCTTTATTACTGAAAACATGATCCCACTGCGCATTGCGTTTGACGCCCAGCCCTTGTCCACGGATTTCAATATCAAGTGGACACCGGCCCTTGTTACGCTGGATCCCGACGGCAAGGAACACCATCGAACGGTAGGTTTTCTTGCCCCGGAAGAGTTGATTCCTTCTCTGTTGCTGGGTATGGGGAAGTCCTATTTTGAAACGGATCGATTCGATGAGGCCCTTGGGAGCCTTGAGAAGCTGCTGGGAGAATACCCAGAGAGTGACTCTGCGCCAGAAGCCCTGTATCTACGCGGCGTATGCCAGTACAAAAGCACGCACGATCCCAAGCCCCTTAAAGAAGCTTATGACCAGCTCAAGGCCGCACACCCTTCGAGCGAGTGGACGAAACGGGCTTATCCGTATCGGCTTTTATAGGCCCAAATCACAGATCAAACGATTTACGTCTTATAATAACGTGTTGAAAAAGAGAGGAGTTAGAGATGCAAAGACCTGTTAACATCTATACTCTCAGCACCTGCAGTCATTGTAAAGCCACGAAAAAATTCTTGGACGACTGTGCAGTTAAATATGAGTTTACAGACGTGGATTTGCTTGACGGTGAGGAGAGGGTCGCTATTCTTGAAGACGTAAAGAGATGGAATCCGCAGTGCAGCTTTCCTACAATCATTATTGGCGATAAAGTCGTTGTCGGATACAGAGAAGACGAGATCAAGGAGGCTTTGGGGTTATGAACGACGTGGAAAGACTATATGAGACGTTAAAGAAGGTTCAAGAGCTAAAAGGTTACTACTTTAACAAGGACAAAGAAAGGGTCTTCGAACTTCTTGAAGCTCTCCTTATCAATAAAGATCGCTATGGCTATATGTCCTGCCCTTGCAGGCTGGCTACGGGGGAACGTGAACTCGACAAAGACATATTGTGCCCATGCGTGTATAGAACCCCTGATGTAGAAGAGTATGGGAGCTGCTATTGCAACCTTTATGTTTCAAAGGCCTGGAATGAGGATAAGGTCCCTCATGCACATGTGCCGGAGAGGAGGCCGGCGGGAAAAATCCCGTATTAATGCAAATGCACTACAATTTTCTACATCGTCATTGCGAGCCCAACGGGCGTGGCAATCTCATTCTGCCTGTAAAGATGTGCCAGATGACTGGGACCTGCCCGGTCTGTGGTGCCTCAAAAGATGAGTTCGAAAAGGAAGAATAGAAAATAGGAGAGGATCGCTATCGTGATTTATGGATTTAATGCAGATGAGGTTTTCCAGATAGCTATTGACATAGAGGAAAACGGCAAGCGCTTTTATGAAAAAGCCAGGGATATCGTTGATAATCCTGATGTAAAGGCTGTTTTGGGCTCTCTTGCTAAAGATGAAGCGGAACACTTGAAGAGATTTACCGAGCTAAAAGCCCAATTGCCCAAAACAGCCACTGAGGATACTGTCTGGGATCCTGAACATGAGATGAACCAATACCTCCAAATGATGGCTGATATTCACGTCTTCAGATCGGATTTGGATGTGGAAAAGAAATTATCTCAGGCCAAAAATCCTGAAAATATACTGAAGCTCGGCATTCAATTTGAGAAGGATTCCATAGTATTTTTTGTAACCATGCAAGATTCTACTGAAGAAAAGAAGGGACGTGAATTTATCGGTCAGTTGATTGATGAGGAGAAAGAGCACTTAAAAAGGCTTTCTCTGGAGCTTAGAAGGCTTAACGACTAGCAATAAATAACTGCAGATGAGAAAAACCAGGTCATTCTAAGTCAAGTTGAACTGATGCAGAAAGGAGAACTTATCATGACCACGATCAAGATAAAGGGGATGTCCTGCAATCACTGTGTCATGGCCGTTACCAAGGCCTTGAATGAGATTGAAGGGATTAAAAACGTCAAAGTGGACCTTGCAAAAGGTGAGGCTGTTTTTGATGAGATAAAGCCCATTGACATGGACCTTGTAAGAAAAGGGATCAAGAAGGCAGGATACGAAGTTGTCTAGTATGGTGGACCCCGTCAGTGGGAATATCTCTCCGCAAAAGAGGAGTTCTTGCTATCGGTTCAGGTGACAGTATTAATCTTCTCCTAAATTCCTAAAGAGGAGGGAATGAATTGGACCTGCCCCGGCGCTGGGCGGCAAGCCGACTCCTGGATACCTTAGCCATATGTAGACTCCTACTGCAAGGGGTTGCTTTAGCTTAGGAAATAGTCACTGAGAAAGAACTTGTCGAAAAGAAGGCAAGTTGAGCTCAAGGAGGCAGCTTCGTATGGAAAAGGTTGTTGAAGGGGATTGGAACTTATAGAAATTCCGAGACGTCCAATTAGCTTTTCTCGCAGGGTTTAATAATCGGTTCTTCCTCTTTTTTAAGAGCAGAACACGTGTCAATAAGTGCCCTGTGTATCTCCAGATTGAAAGATAAGCCATGGCTGGCCATAAACAATGGACGAAAGTTGTCGTTGTCGCTCTTATGATTGGCGGCATTCTCTGCCTGCATTACTTCACTTTGGCTCACATGAGATACCACCACGCGGTTTACCGGATGCTTTTCTACCTGCCCCTGGTCCTGGGAAGTTTCTGGTTTGGACTGAAGGGAGCCTTGTACGTTTCAGTTGGTGTTTCCATCCTCTATTTTCCACATCTAATGATACAGTGGCAAGGGTTGTCTCTTGAAAATTTTCACAGACTGTTGGAGGGGACGCTGTACATTGTCATTGCTGTCATCCTTGGCTTACTGGTTGAAAAGGAAAGGAAGAGACACAGGGCTCTTCTTCGAGCCGAGAGCCTGGCCGCCGTTGGAAAGGCCGTCTCGGAAGTAGCTCACTATATGAAAACGCCTCTTATGGCTATTGGTGGTTTTGCCAACCAGGTCTCCAGAAAGCTGGGGCACGACGATCCTAACCGGAACAAACTAGACATCGTGATTCAGGAAACGGCCCGGCTGGAATCCATGGTTAAGGAGATGCTGGACTTTGGCAGACCCCTTGAGCTTCAGCCCACAAAAACCAGCCTGAATGAACTGGTCCGGGACTCTATGGACGTGGCACAACCCATGGCAAGGGAGGCCATGGTGAAGCTGGAAGCTGATCTGGAACCCTCTTTGCCCTCCCTTTTGGTGGATATTCCTAGAATTAAGCAGGTTGTCTTGAACCTGATTACCAATGCTGTTCAGGCCTCTCGAGCCGGAGAGCTTGTA
>DAOUWN010000089.1 GCA_030667105.1 Deltaproteobacteria bacterium | reverse complement strand
TGGAGATCGTACGGCTCTATGAAGAGCAGTGCGAAGAGGTGCGCAGCCGTTTTGCAAATCAAGTGAGCCGTTATGACAAGGGTGATGAACTGCAGCCCGGCATAATCAAGATGGTCAAGGTTTATGTCGCCATGAAACGAAGACTCTCGGTGGGTGACAAGATGGCAGGCCGACATGGCAACAAGGGAGTGGTCTCATGCATCCTGCCACAGGAAGATATGCCTTATTTTGAAGACGGAACTCCTATTGACTTCGTTCTAAATCCCCTGGGCGTGCCGTCCCGAATGAATGTCGGGCAAATTCTTGAGTGCCACCTGGGATGGGCTGCCAAGGGGGTGGGAGACCAAATCACCAGTTTGATCCGTTCTGAAAATCGCAAGTCTTTAAGGATGAAGCTGAAGTCGCTCTTTCCTTCGGCCAAGGCTGAGTTTGGTCGCCTTGGTGAAGACGAGTTGTTGGAGCTTGCAAAGCGTTTCGAGAAAGGTGTCCACGTTGCCACACCGGTCTTTGACGGCGCAAAGGAGGCTCAGGTCAAGGAATTGTTGCGGTCAGCAGGTTATCCCTCTAAGGGTCAAACAACGCTGTATGACGGTCGCACCGGAGAGCCTTTTGACAACAAAGTCACGGTCGGCGTGATGTACATGTTAAAACTGCACCATCTTGTGGATGACAAGATCCATGCTCGTTCCATTGGCCCATATTCCCTCGTGACGCAGCAACCGCTTGGCGGAAAAGCCCAGTTTGGCGGTCAGCGTTTGGGGGAGATGGAAGTCTGGGCCATGGAGGCCTATGGCGCAGCCTATGCTTTGCAGGAATTCTTGACGGTTAAATCTGATGATATGGCCGGCAGAACAAGGATGTACGAAAAAATCGTGAAAGGGGAAAACGTGCTTGAAGCAGGCGTGCCTGAATCCTTCAATGTGCTGGTAAAGGAACTGCAGGGTTTGGGCTTGAATATCGAGCTTTTTGAAAAAGGAAAAGTAACCTAAAAAAAGGAGAGTACCTTGGAAGAGCTATACAGTTTCTTTGCCAAACCTAAGGACCCCCTGAACTATACTGCCATACGCATCGCATTGGCGTCGGCTGAAAAGATCAATGAATGGTCCTATGGAGAGATCAAGAAACCCGAGACGATTAACTACAGGACCTTCAAGCCAGAGCGCGACGGGCTTTTTTGCGCAAAGATCTTTGGCCCGACCAAGGATTATGAGTGCAACTGTGGCAAATACAAGAGAATGAAGCACCGCGGTGTAGTCTGTGAGAAGTGCGGGGTCGAAGTTATTCAGTCCAAGGTGCGCAGGGAGCGTATGGGGCACATTAAGTTGGCCACTCCGGTAGCACACATATGGTTTTTGAGAAGCCTGCCGAGCAAGATCGGGAACCTTCTGGACCTGGCAATGAAGGATCTGGAAAAGGTCCTCTATTTTGATTCCTACATTGTCACTGATCCCAAGAATACGGACCTTGCCATGCATCAACTCCTTTCAGAAGAAAGGTATAGAGAGGCCTTAGAAAAATACGGCCATGAGTTTGAGGCAGGCATCGGAGCTGAAGCAATCAAGGTACTTCTTGAACGACTTGATTTAGACGATGAATACAGTCGGTTGAGGGCGGAGATTTTGAGCACCGGATCGGAAACCAAGCGGAAAAAACTGTCCAAACAGCTCAAGATTGTTGATGCCTTTCGTGGTTCGGGGAATCGGCCTGAGTGGATGATCATGGACGTGATTCCCGTGCTGCCGCCGGATTTGCGGCCCCTGGTTCCGCTGGAAGGGGGACGCTTTGCCACGTCGGATCTCAACGACCTTTACCGCCGGGTGATCAATCGCAACAACCGCTTGAAACGCCTTCAGGAGCTGCGAGCCCCCGAGATCATTATCCGTAACGAAAAGAGGATGCTCCAAGAGGCAACTGATGTCCTGTTTGACAATGGTCGTCATGGCAGAGTTGTGACGGGACAGAACAGGCGACCCCTTAAGTCTTTGAGTGATGCCTTGAGAGGCAAGCAAGGGCGTTTTCGTCAAAACCTGTTGGGGAAACGCGTTGACTATTCAGGTCGGACCGTCATTGTCATAGGACCGGACCTGCGTCTCCACCAGTGTGGCCTGCCTAAAAAAATGGCCTTGGAACTCTTCAAACCTTTCGTCTTTTACAGGCTTGAAGAAAAGGGGTTGGTGACCACAGTCAAGAGCGCAAAAAAGCTCGTTGAAAGGGAGACCCCTGAGGTATGGGATACCCTTGATGAGGTTGTAAGAGAGTATCCGGTTATCCTAAACCGTGCTCCCACGTTGCATCGTCTTGGGATGCAGGCTTTTGAGCCGATTCTCATCGAAGGCAAGGCGATTCAACTCCACCCGTTGGTCTGTACGGCCTTTAATGCCGACTTTGATGGAGACCAGATGGCAGTCCATGTGCCTCTTTCTATAGAAGCGCAAATTGAGGCCAGGGTGCTGATGCTGTCGTCGAACAATATCCTTTCGCCAGCTCATGGGGATCCTATTGTCATTCCAACGCAGGATATTGTTTTGGGGATTTACTACATGAGCCGGGCAGTTCCGGGCGTCAAGGGAGAGGGCAAGGTATTTGCGAATCCCGAGGAAGTGCGATCTGCCTATGATGCAGGCGAGGTGGACCTTCACGCCGATATTTCGGTTCGTATGGATGCCCAGCGCGTTGAGACTACTGTTGGGCGTATCATCCTCAGAGAGGTCCTGCCCGATGAACCGATTGTGCGTTTGAGTCACATCATGATCTCTTCAGAACAGGAGGCCGATGCCGTGCTGGCAGACTTCAGAGATGGAGGGAGTTTTGTTCAGATAGCCCAGACTAGCTCGAAAAGCGTTAGCCGGGACGTAGGCGGCGACATGGGGTTTGTGCGGATGGAAGTACTGGAAGACGTTTTCGGGATTAGTCCGCAGAAGGCGCAAGAGGTTTTTGGGCTGCAAGAAGATGAGTTTAGTGACATTGTCAAGGGGAACGGAGACTTTCACATATTCAAAATGGGGGAAAAGAGACGCGGTATTCCTTTTGATCTTATCAATAAGACCATGGACAAGAAATGTCTCAGCAGGCTGATCAATTACTGCTATAGAATCCTGGGAGGCAAGGCGACGGTCATCCTGTCGGATCGCTTGAAGGACATTGGGTTTAGATATGCTACCAAGGCTGGGATATCTGTTTGTATTGATGATATGGTCATTCCGCGGAAAAAGTGGGATATCATCAAGATGGCTGAAGAGCAGGTTGCTGAGATTACCGAACAGTACACGGAGGGCCTGATAACCGGGGGTGAAAAGTACAATAAGGTAGTTGACATTTGGGCCAAGGCTACCACTGATGTGGCCCAGGAAATGATGGATGAGATGAAGGTCGCACCCGTCGTGGATGAGGATGGGCAGCCTGTTTCGGAGGACACCAGTCAAGCGATCACGGCGCAAAGCTTCAATCCCATCTACATGATGGCGGATTCTGGATCACGTGGCAGCAAAGATCAGATGCGGCAGTTGGCTGGCATGAGGGGCCTCATGGCTAAACCTTCCGGCGAGATTATCGAAACCCCGATCACAGCTAACTTTCGTGAAGGCCTCACAGTACTCCAGTATTTTAGCTCGACCCATGGCGCGCGAAAGGGCCTGGCTGACACTGCGCTCAAGACCGCCAATTCAGGGTATCTCACACGTCGCCTGGTAGACGTTGCCCAGGATTGCACTGTGTTTGAAGATGATTGCGGCACAATCACGGGGATTGAAGTTGAGTCCCTTGTTGAAGGTGGCGAGATCATTCAAAAGGTGGGGGAACGCGTGCTTGGGCGCGTAGCTCTCGACGATATCAGGGATCCGTACACGGATGAGATCCTGGTCCACGCCAATGAGGAGATTGATGAAGACAAGGTCGCCAAGATTGACAATGCGGGGCTGACCAAGATCAGGATCCGTTCGGCCCTCACCTGCCGTTCCCGAGATGGGGTTTGTTGCAGGTGTTACGGCCGAGATTTGGCCAACGGGAAGTTCGTGGAGATTGGCACACCAGTCGGTATTCTTGCTGCCCAGTCTATCGGTGAACCTGGCACACAGCTTACCATGCGAACCTTCCATATCGGCGGCACCGCCCGTGGAGCGGCAGAACAGGCTGACTTCAGAGCAGTGAACGCCGGCAAGGTGAAGTATGTTGATCTGCATACGGTTGAGAACGTGGAAGGTGAACATGTGGTTATGAATCGCCAGGGCGGGGAGTTGGCGATTGTGGACGAGGAGGGCCGTGAGCGAGAGCGATATCCTGTCATCTATGGCGCCCATTTCAGGGTAGCGGACGGTGAAAAGGTCAAAGCAGGTGATCTGGTGGTGATGTGGGATCCTTACACGACCCCGATTCTTACTGAGGTTGGAGGCAAGGTGAAGTTCGGAGATGTCATTGCCGGCACAACGCTTAAGGAAAAAGTTGACCCTGTGACAGGCAAGGCGAGCTACGTGGTTGTGGAAGTAAAGGATGCTGATGTTCGCCCGAGGATTTCCATTAAGGACGAGGCAGGCAAAACCGCGAAGCTGCCTGGAGGTGGGATGGCCCGCTATTTTATGCCGACCGAGGCCATTCTCATGGTCTCTGAGGGAGATATGGTTGACGCCGGATATGTTATTGCGAAGCTTCCACGTGAGACCACCAAGACCAAAGACATTACGGGAGGTCTTCCGCGCATAGCAGAGCTTTTTGAATGCAGAAAACCAAAGGAGGCGTCTGTCCTTACTGAAATTGATGGGTATGTTAACATTGCCAAGGGGACAAAAAAGGGAAAGCAAAAGATTACCATAATCCCTGCTGACGTTGGTGAGAAAAAAGAATATCTGATTCCCAGAGGAAAGCACATAAACGTCGTTGAGGGGGATTTTCTCAGGGCAGGAGATCCTCTGATCGGTGGGGCGGCCAACCCCCATGACATCTTAAACATTCGAGGCGAGCAAGCCCTGGCCCGGTATCTCGTGGATCAAATACAAGAAGTTTACCGCTTGCAAGGGGTCAGGATCAATGACAAACATATTGAGGTTATTGTCAGGCAGATGTTGGGACGTGTGAAAATTGTGGACGTGGGCGACACAGACTTTATTCTGGAAGAACATGTGGAAAAGATCCGTTTTGAAGATGTTAATCGTCGAGTGGCGGCAGAGGGCGGCAGGCCTGCTGTGGCAAACCCCGTTCTTTTGGGCATTACCAAGGCATCGTTGAGTACTGAGAGCTTTATTTCTGCAGCATCGTTTCAGGAAACGACTAAGGTGCTATCCGAGGCAAGTATCGCGGGCAAAGTGGATCATTTGAAGGGACTCAAAGAGAACGTGATTATGGGGCGGATCATTCCTGCAGGCACCGGCATGGGCAGGTATCGAAACGCTGCTATGGTCTTAAGGGCTGAAGGGGTTCGAGAGGAATTCCATGAGGATATATTGGGAGGCTCCGATGCTCAGGATGCAGAAATAGCTCACGCTTAAAAAAGGCCAAAAAAGTATTGACATCCCGAGGGCGATATTATAATTAAAGAACTTTTGTGGCTATTGCCGATCGTTTACAAGACGATTTGCCGAAACGGTTACGGATTTTTGTTGGGGAGGCATTATGCCTACGATCAATCAGTTGGTCAGGAAAGGCAGGGAGCGTGTTCAGAAAAAGCCGAACACTCCTGCGCTCAAACAGTGTCCTCAAAAGCGTGGCGTATGCACGCGTGTCTATACTGCTACTCCTAAAAAACCGAACTCGGCCCTGAGGAAAGTGGCCAGAGTGCGCTTGACCAACGGCATTGAGGTTACTGCATACATACCTGGCGTGGGGCACAACCTTCAAGAGCATTCTGTCGTGCTTGTTAGAGGTGGGCGTGTCAAGGACCTCCCTGGCGTTCGGTATCATGTGGTTAGGGGAACGCTCGATTCCATTGGTGTTCAGGACCGAAAGCAGGGGCGATCAAAGTATGGCGCCAAAAGGTCTAAATAGCGCCCCAGAGGGTTTCTTGAGCCATAGAACCACGTAATATGGTCAGCTAAGGAGAGACTTGTATGCCAAGAAAAGGTGAAGTGCCGAAACGCAATATTTTGCCTGATCCGAAGTATAGGAGTGAATTGGTATCCAAATTCATCAATTGCATGATGAAAGACGGCAAGAAGAGTGTCTCTGAATCAATTGTGTACAGAGCTTTTGATACGATTGAAAAGAAAACCAAGGAGCCCCCTCTTAAAGTATTTGAAAAGGCAATGGAGAATGTTCAGCCTATCATTGAGGTCAAGTCGCGTCGTGTAGGAGGGTCTACCTATCAAGTGCCTGTTGAGGTGCGCAAAACTCGCCGGAAGGCTTTGGGAATCAGATGGCTTATAGCTTTTGCCCGAAAACGTTCCGAAAAGACTATGGCTGAAAGGCTGGCTGCTGAGTTAATGGATGCGGCCAACCAGCGGGGCGCAGCCATTAAGAAGAGGGAAGATACACACAGGATGGCTGAGGCGAACAAGGCCTTTGCTCATTACAAATGGTAAGATGATAAAAGGGAGGGAATGAGATGGCCAAGAAGAAGTTTGAGCGGGTGAAGCCGCATTTGAATGTAGGCACGATTGGTCATATAGATCATGGCAAGACCACATTGACGTCGGCTATAACGAAGCATTTAGCCAAGAAGGGCATGGCGGAGTACGTCCCGTTTGAAGACATAGACAAGGCGCCCGAGGAGAAGGAGCGAGGCATTACGATAGCGACGGCGCATGTGGAGTATGAGACGGTTAAGCGTCATTATGCGCATGTGGATTGTCCTGGTCATGCGGACTACATTAAGAACATGATTACTGGTGCTGCTCAGATGGATGGTGCGATATTGGTGGTGGGCGCCGATGATGGTCCTATGCCTCAGACTCGGGAGCATATTTTATTAGCTCGTCAGGTGGGGGTTCCTTCGATAGTGGTATTTTTGAACAAGGTTGACATGGTGGATGATGAGGAGTTGATAGAGTTGGTGGATTTGGAGCTCAGGGAGCTTTTGAGCAAGTATGAGTTTCCTGGCGACGACACACCGATCATAAAGGGCAGCGCTTTAAGGGCACTGGAGAGTGATGATTCTGACAGTGACGAAGTGAAGCCGATATTTGAGCTTATGGATGCCATAGACAGTTTTATTGCTGAGCCGGTGCGTGATGTGGACAAGCCGTTTTTGATGCCGATAGAGGATGTATTTAGCATATCGGGTCGAGGCACAGTTGTGACCGGCCGTGTTGATCGGGGTATAGTTCGAGTAGGCGATAATGTGGAGATTGTAGGCATACGGCCCACGCAAAAGACGGTATGCACCGGGGTTGAGATGTTTCGCAAGATATTGGATGAGGGACAAGCTGGTGACAACATAGGGGTTTTGTTGCGTGGGACGAAGCGAGAAGAGGTAGAGAGGGGTCAGGTGGTAGCGGTGCCTGGCACGATAATGCCACACACGAAGTTCAAGGCTGAGGTGTATGTGCTGGGTAAGGATGAGGGTGGTCGTCACACACCGTTTTTCAATGGATATCGGCCGCAGTTTTATTTTAGGACGACGGATGTGACGGGAGTGGTGACGCTTCCGGAAGGCACGGAGATGGTGATGCCTGGGGATAATGTAACGATACATGGTGAGCTGATTACTCCCATAGCAATGGAGAAGGAGCTCAGGTTTGCC
>DAOUWN010000268.1 GCA_030667105.1 Deltaproteobacteria bacterium | reverse complement strand
TGTCCGGATAAAGGGTAAAAACAACCTCCACCTCGTGTCCTTTCTCGTTTCCATATGCATGTTCGATGCTGTTATTTACGGCTTCGACCACACAAAGTTCAATCTGATAGGAATCAGTACCCGAAAGAGGGATCGAAGAGCATAATCTGTTTATTGCAATGCCGATAAGAGACACATCTCCCAGGTTGCTGTCTATAACGAGCTTGATCCTTTTGTATCCTTCTTTTCTATCTTCTATCTGCATCTTCTTCTCAGACAATTTCCATAGCAAGAAGAGTCATGTCGTCTGCGAACTCACTGTCTCCCTTCCACAGTCGCAGACTCTCCTCAATGCTTACCATCAGTTCTCGCAAAGCAAGGTCCCGCCCCCCTTCTAATATCTTCATCAGACGTTCTACTGAAAACTCTTCCCCGTCATTACTGGCACACTCAGTCATTCCGTCAGAATAAAAAATAAACCGGTCTCCTCTGTTCAAACGGATTTCCTCTTCATCGTAGCCAAGATCAGGCAGCATGCCAACCGGATATCCACCTGTTCCTATGAGACTGGCAGTTGTCCCCTTTTTCAAAAATATCGGAGGAGGATGACCGGCCTGGGTCACCAGTGTTTCACCGTTTCTCGTATCAATGATCCCGTAGAGCATCGTGAAGTATTGCATAGTATCGTCGTCAGCTTGAAAACGTTCGTTCAGGGATCGAACTGCCATGGCAGGCGTTATTATCTTGTAATAGGGAGGTTCAGGCACTGGCATATACTGTTTCAATAGACATTCCTGATGATTTGTCGGGGAAAGGACTTTGCTCAGAGTAACAGACAGCATGGCAGCCGGTATGCCATGGCCTGCCACATCAAGCAGATAGAAACCGACATGATTTTCGTCCAGCCTGAAGTAATTGAAAATGTCACCAGCGACAAAAGCGGACGGCAGGAATATCCAGTCAAATTGAACTCCGCAAATGATTGAAGGTGACTGTGGTAGAAGACTCGATTGGATCTTTGCCCCAGCTTCAAGGTCCTTTTTAATCACTGAATAGGCTTCACTCAGTTTTCTGTTGGACTCACTTAGCTTTTTATTGCGTTCTTCCAGATCTTTTTGGAGCTTCAAAATCCTTTCCCCGGCCCTGATGCGGGCGCTGAGTTCACGCTTGTCAAAGGATTTGACTACAAAGTCATCAACTCCAGCCTCCATTGCCTGAAGGACTTCACTGCTTCCCCCCTTTGCTGTGAGCAGTATGATGTAGACATAGCCAGCCAGGTTGCCTGAGCGGATGCGCCTGCACAGCTCCAGCCCATCCATACCCGGCATCATCCAGTCCGTGATAACGAAACTAACCGGTTCTTCTTGCAAGATATTCCACGCCTGTATCCCATCAGAGGCAGTCATCACGTCATAGCCGAAGTTCTGAAGAATTCGCGATACTAAACGCAGCGCAATTCTATCATCATCCACAACCAAAATTCGCATGGCTTGTTTGGTTCTCTCGCGATTCTCAGCGTCTATCTCAACATAGTCTTCTTGAATAGAAACCTGGTCCACCCCCACTCCCTACGCATCAGAGCCTTTTTTTGTTCCGGCTTGGCCTGGTTGGAGGCATGTTCTCTCTCCGCAAAAAGCGTGCCATGGCATCGATAATTCAGCCACGTTTTGCTTGCCTTTTCGGCATCATCTCTATTAGACTTCACTAGAAACCAACAATTCTTTGGAGGTATAATATGGCCCTGCACGAACTGGCCGGAAAACCGGCGCCACGAACCCTTCTTGTCAACATTTCAAGACTCGTCAGTTCCTATTACACCCATAAACCGGACGTTTCGGATCTGACCCAGAAGGTCGCCTTTGGCACATCCGGGCACAGGGGTTCCTCGTTTGAGAAAAGTTTTAACGAGGACCATGTCCTGGCCATTTGCCAGGCTATTTGCCAATACAGGCAATCTAAAAATATCACCGGGCCCCTTTTCATGGGCATGGATACCCATGCCCTTTCCGAACCGGCCCTGGCAACTGCCTTAGAGGTGTTTGCCGCCAACAGCACGACAGTCATGATTCAGAAGGGACTCGGCTACACGCCCACACCGGTCATCTCCCACGCCATCCTGACCCACAATCGAGACAAAACGAATGGACTTGCCGACGGCGTGGTCATCACGCCATCTCACAACCCGCCTGACAACGGCGGCTTCAAATACAACCCCCCGCATGGCGGCCCGGCTGATACGGCAACTACTGAGGTCATCGAAGACAGGGCCAATGAGATCTTGCGCGAAGGCAACAGGGAGGTCCGTCGCACACCCTTTGAAAAGGCAGTTTCCGCTGATACGACCCACGAGCACGACTACATTGGCCCCTACACAAAGGATCTGGCAAGCATTATCGACATGGAGGCCATAGCCAAAGGGGGGCTGAAAATAGGTGTGGACCCATTGGGAGGGGCGGCCGTGGACTTCTGGGACCCCATTGCCGAACGGTTCGGACTTGATATCGAGGTGGTAAACCGGGCCGTCGACCCGACCTTTGGCTTCATGACCGTGGACAAGGACGGCAAAATCCGTATGGACTGTTCGTCTCGCTATGCCATGGCAAGCCTGATCGGGCTGAAGGACCAGTTTGATATTGCCTTTGGCAACGACCCGGACACTGACCGCCACGGCATTGTCACCAAGGGTTCCGGGCTCCTTAACCCCAACCACTATCTTGCTGTTGCCGTCTGGTATCTCTTTCAAAATCGGCCAAACTGGAGACCTGCTGCTGCTGTTGGCAAAACCCTGGTCTCAAGCTCCATGATTGACAGGGTGGCAGCGCACCTGAAACGCAAGCTCTCCGAAGTTCCCGTGGGGTTCAAGTGGTTTGTTGACGGACTCCTTGATGGCTCGTACGGTTTCGGCGGCGAAGAAAGCGCGGGAGCGTCTTTCTTGCGAAAAAACGGCACGGTATGGACCACGGACAAGGACGGCATCATCATGGACCTTTTGGCCGCTGAGATCACAGCCGTTACTAACCGCTCCCCGGACGAACTGTATAAAGACCTGGAAGACAGATTCGGAAAGCCCATTTATGAGCGGATTGACGCGCCGGCAAGGCCCGAGCAAAAAGAAGCCCTAAAGAAGCTCTCGTCCGATATGGTACCCGCAAAAGAGCTGGCCGGAGAAAAGATCATCGCCAAACTCACCCGCGCCCCGGGCAATGACGCCCCCATAGGAGGCCTCAAGGTCGTAACCGAAAACGGTTGGTTTGCAGCAAGGCCGTCAGGAACCGAAGATATCTACAAGGTGTATGCCGAGAGCTTCAAGGGAGAGGAACATCTTAAGATAATCCAAGAAGAGGCGCAAACAATCGTGAAGGGGGCCTTTAAAGCGGCAGGAGTCTGAAGCGGTCAAGAAATAATGGT
>DAOUWN010000226.1 GCA_030667105.1 Deltaproteobacteria bacterium | reverse complement strand
ACATAGGTTATGTCAAATCTCTCAGGATTCTCAACATCTATCTGCACTGTTGACAGGCAGGCCGCTTTGTTCAGGGCGTCGATGAAGTTGAACTCAAGCTTTGCAACAAAGTAAAACGAGCGCTCCTCCCAAAGTTCAATCAAGGCAGGCCGTCCACAGCGGGAAACGAGATCTTGGACAAAAGGCTTATTCTGTTCAGCGAAATCCCGGACAAGCCTGATGGCCACCTCGAAATCAAGGCCAAAGCCTTCCAAACATTCAATGGCCAGGTCGGCCTGGCGGACGAACTCCTCTTTGGCCTGCTCCATATCCTTGGCTAACGTATGAAGGTCCGGCATGGTGAACGTTCGCAGGCGTTTTAGGCCAGCCAGTTCTCCTGATTGTTCACGCCTGAATGAATAATGGGTTAACTCATAGAGTTTGCACGGCAGGTGGTGATGAGAGATCTGCATGTCATGCTGAATCAGGTATTGGCCAAAACATGCTGCAAACCGGAGAAAGTATTCCTTCTGATCTGAAAGGAGCACATATTGTCGAGCCGGAAACCGCTGCAGGTACAGGTTAAGCTTTGGGTGTTGATAGTCGTACATGATAGGGGTTTCGACCTGCATGCCTCCGTACCGGGTATTGAAGTTGCTCACGTATTTCTCGGCCAGCCGTTTTATCAACTGCCCCTTCGGATACCACCGAAAATTCCCCTGGTCAGAGCCAGGCTCGTAGTCCACCAGCTCCATACGGCGCATCAAGTCGATATGTGGGGGCGATTGCTCGGAGATACGGCTTCCGGACTTCTCGTACCGGAACAGCCGCTCCAGATTCGGCCGGGTCGCAAAAGAAAACCCCTCTGCCGGGCCGCTGTAAGCGGATTTGCCTTCCGGCGTCATGATCATCCACTCGGACTCCAGCGTCTTTTCTGCCTTGATGGCTTGAGATTCTTCAGCCTCATCAGCATGCCCGGATGGCGTGATGGTCTTGGCCAGCTCAGACAAGGGATGCCCTTTGCATGATATCTCAAAAGCCTTGTAATAGCCAAAAGGGGCTCGTATTATCTTCAAGTGGTTGTGGCTTTGAAGCCGGGCGAAGATCTCATCCAGCAGCTTCACAGCGACCCGGGGGGAACTGAGTGAGCTTGAAAGATGGGCATATGGATAGATTACCAGATTCTCCGCGCCTATCTGTGCTGCAAGAGTCAAGACTTCTTCGGTCACTTGGTCGGCTACGGAACCAACATTGGCGTTATCGCCCTTTTCGGCTGCCATAAAAACCACCAAGGCCTCGCTGACATCTCCCTCCGGGTTGGACTTGTCGAGTTCCCCGGGCAAGACCGCGGTGGTTTCGCCCGTTACACGAAACGAGAACCTATCTGCATGTATTAGAAGAATACGCATCCCAAAAACACAAAAGGCATCTGAAAGCACATCAACCCAGATGCCCCATCCATTTTAAACTTTAAAACATAACTTAAGCTGCTCTCGTAACCCACGAAAAAAGGAAATCCCCATACAACCAGCTTGAAAATCTAGTATCATATATAAACATGTCCACGAAAAGTCAAGACTAAGTTTAGTAATGTGTCAGCCCGCAAGCTGGTATCCGATTGACTCTGAGGTCTCTTTCCTATAACCTCACTTCCGGTCAGTATTTGAAGATGTTCGTCATGTTGTTGAAAGGACAATCTAATGAACGTCCAAAGGCTTGTTGAAGCCGTACTGGACGACACCCGAAACCTCGTTGCAAAAGCGCCAAGAGAGCCGATTGAGCGTTTCGTGCAAGGGCTTGACCAGGCAGAGAGGATTTTTTGTGGGGCCCAGGGAAGATCCGGATACGTCTTGAGGTGTTTTTGCATGCGCCTGATGCATTTGGGATATAGAGCCTACTTTGCCGGTGAAACCATCACCCCCGGGGTTGGCGCGGGAGACATCGTTGTCGTCGTTTCGGGTTCGGGCCAAACCAGATTCACGTATGAATTTGTCAAACTGGCACAGCGCCGGGGAGTCACAACCTATGGTGTAATCGGGGTTGAAGATTCTCCCGTGGCAAGGGCCCTGGATCATGTCATTTGTCTTCCAGGAGGATCAAAGGCAGACATGACCCACGAGCCCGTTTCTCTCCAGCCTTTGGGATCTTTGTTTGAACAGGCCGCCTTTGTGTTGTTGGAAGCGGTCGTGCTGGAGCTGTTCCAGAGGCAAGGCGGCAATCATCAGGCGTTGCTCAACCGACATGCCGACCTGGAATAGTACAAGTTCCACGGCAACGTCAAAGTCGAACAATGAATTTCTAAGACACTGCAGTAGGTTTGAGGTGCAACGATGAAACCGGTTCTTCAATTGGCTTTGGATTTTGTTGACCTAAAACGGGCCGTAAAGAATGCTCGGGCCGCTGTGGAGGGTGGAGCGGACTGGCTAGAGGCTGGAACACCCTTAATCAAGAGTGAGGGGCTTGAGGCGGTCAGGGAGCTGAGGAGGCTATTTCCTCGGGCAACGATTGTTGCTGATATGAAGATCATGGATGCAGGTCGCATCGAGGTTGAAGCTGCTGCCAAAGCAGGCGCCAACGTAGTCGATGTCCTGGGCGCTGCAAGCGACGCCACGATTCGCGAATGTATCCAGGCAGCAAAAAACTACGGGGCCAGGATTGTCGTGGATCTCATCGCAGTCAAGGACCCTGTGTCGCGAGCCAAGGAGGTTGAGGGCTTTGGAACTGATTACATAACGATTCATTGCTCCATAGACGAACAGATGGAGGGGAAGGACCCCTTTGAAACGCTTCGCAAAGTTGCTCAAAGCGTCTCTGTGCCCGTGGGGGTGGCAGGGGGAATCAACTCAGAGACAGCTCCCAGAGCCCTGGAGGCGGGGGCATCGATTGTGATTGTGGGTGGAGCCATCACAAAAGCTGTTGATCCTGAAAAGGCGGCCAAAACCATCAAAAAGGCCATGAAAGAACTGGTTGCCATTCCCACAAGGCTCTTCAAAAGAGGATCGGAGGCGGAGATTCGAGAAATCCTTGACAAGGTCTCGGCAGCGAACTTGTCAGATGCCCTGCACAGAGGCGGCGTGATGGAAGGCTTGCGGCCTCTGTTTCAAGGGATCAGGCTTGTGGGCCGGGCGCTCACAGTCAGGACCTGTCCCGGAGATTGGGCCAAGCCGGTCGAAGCCATTGATGTTGCTGAAGAAGGAGACGTGATCGTCGTTGACGCAGGCGGCTTGGGACCGGCTATTTGGGGCGAACTGGCCACCCATTCTGCCCTGCAAAGGGGACTGGCAGGTGTGGTCATAGACGGCGCCATGCGCGACACCTATGACATCAGCCAGATGAAATTGCCCGCCTTCACAAAATTGATCATGCCTAATGCAGGCGAACCTAAGGGCTTCGGCGAAATCGGCGTGCCCGTGACAGTAGGCAATCGAAAAGTTGAAACCGGTGACTGGATTCTAGGAGATGATGACGGGGTTGTGGTGCTGCCAAAATCAATGGCTACCGAGTACGCCAACCGTAGCATGGACGTATTGGAACGAGAAAACCGCATCCGCGAGGAAATCAAGGAAGGAAGCACCCTCAGCAAGGTGACTGAACTGCTCCGCTGGGAAAAGAAATAGCCTCCTATCGTTGCCTTTTTAGTCGGAGCTTACGGGCTTTTTCCCTGGCGGTCTTCACCATGGACAGAATCACGAAATAACCTGCCAGGGCAACAGCAACGCCGGTGATGGCGCCACCCAGGGTGAGGGCAAGAAAGACGTGCCTACCGGAATCCCAAAATGTCTCCCAGGAAGGGCTTGAAAGGAAATCAGCCGTTACCGGGTAGCCGAGCAGCTTTGCCCCCACTTTGTAATTGAACCAGTAGATAAAAGGCGCGGTGGCCGGATTTGTAAGCCATACGGTTGCAGCCGCTGCCACTTTGTTGACTTTGAACAAGGCGGCAATAGGCACGGCTATCAGCATGTGGAATCCCATGGCCGGAGACATGGCAACAAAAAAACCTGCCGCTGCCCCCCATGCGATCTGTTCAGGGCTACCGTGGAGGCGGATGAAACGATCATAGAAATACCGGGCAAACCTCCTGATGCGACCGGGCGACGGATCTTGCCATTGCGGGTCAAACTCAGGCGAGGGGTTTGACCATTCCGAGTCATGCCCGGTGGGGCAGTGCCCGTCTTCTGTAGGTTGTTGTTCCTGCAAAGCGTTTCTCACAAGAATGATT
>DAOUWN010000182.1 GCA_030667105.1 Deltaproteobacteria bacterium | reverse complement strand
GGTTCGCCGGAGAGTCTGACCTGTCCATCATGAATACGGGCCGAATAGACATAGGCACGTTCCACCAAATCCAAATTTACTTCCGGGTGGTAGGCGCTGATGCGGTCCAGGATGTCAGTGATACGAATCATATAACCTAATACGCCTTGGCAAATACCACGGGGTTGTTGCTGTTAGCGCCACAGACAATGCAGGTTCCGGGCTCGGTATTGTCCGAAAAGGGGATGCATCGAATAGTGACACTGAGATCCTCCTTGATCCTTTCCTCGCAGCCTTGATCTCCACACCAATGAGCAAGGGCAAAACCCCCATGGATTTCTGGTGTTGCCGGATCATCAGGTGTGAAAAAAGCATAGAAATTATCTTTGGAATCAATATGCACGGTGTTCTCATTCTTGAATCGCAAGGCTCGATCAAAGAGGTTCTTTTGGATGTCATCCAACACGGGGACGATAGTCTTCACAAACTCATCACGCCGGATCGATTCCTTGTCTCTGGGGCCACGGTCCCTTCGGCCCACAAAGACCGAGTCCTGGGCAATATCCCTTGGCCCTATCTCCACGCGTAGCGGTATTCCTTTCTTGATCCAATCCCACCCCTTTGCTCCTATTTCCCTGTCATCGATTTCCACCGAGATCTTGCGCTGATGGTACCTCAGTTCTCTCAACTCCAGGGCCAGGGCATGGGTGTAGTCCATAACAAGATTTCTGTCCTTGGCTTTCTTGACAATTGGCATGAGAACCACATGAGACGACGCGATCTTGGGTGGCAGAACAAGACCGTTGTCATCGCCGTGTGCCATAATAATAGCGCCGATCAGACGCGTGGAAACCCCCCAGGATGTGGTCCATGCATATTCTTCCTTTTCTCGCGCTGACTGGTACTTGATCTCAGATGCCCTTGCAAAGTTTTGTCCCAGAAAATGAGAAGTCCCTGCCTGAAGGGCCTTTCGGTCCTGCATCATGGCCTCCACACAATACGTATTGACCGCCCCGGGAAACCGCTCGGCAGCGGTTTTTTCGCCCCTGACTACAGGGATGGCAAGATAGTCTTGAGCAAGCCTTGCATAGATATCAAGCATCTGGCGGGTTCTCTCCATGGCCTCTTCCCGGCTGGCATGGGCCGTGTGCCCTTCTTGCCAGAGGAACTCACTCGTTCTTAAGAAGATGCGAGTCCTCATTTCCCACCTCACCACGTTGCACCATTGATTGATGAGAAGCGGGAGATCCCGGTAGCTGGTTACCCACCTTGAAAAAGACTCTCCTATGATCGTCTCCGATGTAGGCCTTACCACCAGAGGCTCATCTAGCGGTCCTGCCGGGACAAGGCTCCCATCTTCGCCTGCTTCCAAACGGTGATGGGTGACAACAGCGCATTCCTTGGCAAACCCCTCCACGTGTTCTGCTTCTTTTTCAAGGAACCGCTTTGGTATGAAAAGGGGAAAATAGGCGTTTTTGACGCCTGTTTCTCTGAACATGCCATCGAGAACATCTCTTATGTTTTCCCAAAGGGCATAGCCCCATGGCTTGATGACCATGCATCCTCTCACCGGCGAGTTTTCAGCCAGATCCGATACCTTGACCACTTGCTGATACCATTCCGGGTAGTCTTCGTGCCGTGTCGGCGTAATTGCTGTCTTTTCTGCTTTCATGTCTTTTCGCATTTTTCCACTTCTTCAAGGAGGGTCTCAACGAGTCTATCTTCCGGCACTTTGCGCACCACTTTGCCTTTCTTGAACAGAACCCCGTGTCCCTTGCCCCCGGCGATGCCGATGTCTGCCTCTCGCGCCTCCCCTGGTCCGTTCACCACACATCCCATGATGGCAAGCTGTACCGGCGTGGTTTTCGTGATCAGGGCCGATTCCACCCGTTCCACCACATCCACGAGGTCGATTTCACATCTGCCGCAGGTGGGACACGAAACTATGTCCGGTCCGCGTTGTCTGATCTTCAACGCCTTTAAGATCTGAAATCCTACCCGGACTTCGTCGACCGGATCTCGTGTGAGGGAAACACGAAAGGTGTCTCCTATGCCGTCGGCAAGCAAAATACCAATGCCCAGGGCCGATTTAACTGTGCCTGAGACCAGAGTGCCGGCCTCCGTCACGCCCACGTGAAGGGGAAAATCGGTCTTGGATGCGGCAAGCCTGTAAGCTTCCACAGTACGGGCTACGTCCGATGCCTTAATAGAGAGCTTGATGTCGTGGAAGTCAAAAGACTCTAGAAGTTCAATATGGCGCAAGGCGCTTTCAACCATGGCCTCGGGTGTGGCAGAGCCGTATCTCTTCAGGATCTCTTTTTCAAGTGAACCCGCATTAACCCCTATGCGAATGGCAATGCCCCGCTCTCGGGCCAGTTTGGCCACGGCCTTGACCTTCTTGGCCCCGCCAATGTTTCCCGGGTTGATCCGGAGGGCATCGGCTCCGGCCCTCACAGCCCCCAGGGCCAACCGGTAATCAAAATGAATATCGGCAATGAGGGGAATTGAGATTTGCTCTTTTATGGAGGAAATAGCCTCAACGGCCGCAGCATCCGGCACTGCCACCCGCACAAGCTCACAGCCTGCAGCCTCCAAGCGATGAATTTGCTCCACAGTGGCGCCGATCTCGTGCGTGAAGGTGTTGGTCATGGATTGGACAGTAATCGGAGCGCCACCTCCGACCTTCACGCCGCCGATTGATATCTGCCGAGTTTGTTTGCGCCTTGCAATGAATGACATGTGTTCTATAGTTGGAAAAGGGGTAATTGTTCAGAAAATATAAAATTATCAGACACGCCTTGCTTGTTCAAGGAAAATTAAGGCATTTCCATGCGCTATGAAGGACCCATATACCGCCCGCCCAGCGAGGCCGACTCGCTCTTGATCCAGGCAACCATCGGATGTCCTCACAACCGATGCACTTTCTGCATGGTCTACAAGGACGGCCCCAGGTACCGTGTGCGTCCTGTTGATGATATCAAGGAGGACATGCTGGAAGCAAAAAAGATCTACGGTCCTCACGTGCGGACCATGTTTCTTCCTGCAGGAAATACCATTGCCATGAAGACAGAGGATTTGGCTGAGGTATGCTCTTTTGCCAAGATGACTTTCCCCACTATTGACCGGATCACCGTATACGGATCCTCGCAGTTTATCCACAAGAAAGGGCCGATGCAACTTGAGCGATTGGCCAAAGCAGGCCTCGGGCGCATTCACGTCGGGATCGAATCGGGCGACGACCTAGTCCTAAGGCGTATACGCAAGGGAACCCATGCCCGGCAGCAAATCGAAGCAGGCAGGTGGGTCATGGCCGCGGGCATTGAGCTGAGCCTGTACGTGATTTTGGGCATCGGGGGGAGGGAAAGGACCCGTGAGCATGCCGAAGAAACGGCTCGGGTGATCAATGAAATCGCGCCCGATTTTTTGCGGTTACGGACCTTTGTCCCGAAGATCAACACACCCCTTTTGGAAGACGTTCAGGCAGGACGATTTGAAATGCTCACCCCTCGCGGGGTCTTGGAGGAAACAAAGGCCCTTCTTGAAGGACTCACCATTGCCACGACCCTGACCAGTGATCACTACACGAACTACATCAACCTTTACGGTAGCCTTCCCGAGGACAAACCGCGCTTGCTGGATCAGATCACACAGGCATCAGAGCAGGATGAGTCTTACTTTCGGCCGTTTTTTGTTGGAACACAATAGGTCAATTGAACGCGACAATGCGGGGCGTTCATCTGACAGCGTGGCTGAGATTTTTTCTCTGACCTGCTATTCAAAAGCACAACATGCTGCCCCCAGCAGGGCCGCCTTGTCGTTCATGATGACTCGAACGGGGATTTGCCGAAGTAGTTCTCTAAATCTTCCCTTGTTCGTAAATGCCTTCATGAAAATGTCTTCCTTGAGTGTGGGCAGGATCTTCGGCGGTATTCCACCTCCCAGGTAAACGCCTCCTGTTGTGAGTCCTGTTAACGCCAGGTTCCCTGCCGCAGCCCCAAATATTGACACGAAAAGATCCAGAGTCTTCACGCACAAAGGCTGCTCATCCACAAGGGCCGCTTCCGCGATGACCTTTGATGGATCGTTCTCGCTTATCTTTTCGGCCAGCCATGTAGGTTCCGCACCCTGACCAGTATATTTTAGCCAGCAGTAAATGATAAATAGCCCGGGTCCTGACAACACCCTTTCTACACTCACGTGACCAACACGCTGGCTGAGATATAGCCACAAGGCCAGTTCAGCTTCACTCTGGGGGGCAAAATCGCTGTGGCCCCCCTCGGAAGGCACCGGAACATATTGTCCGTCTTTTGAAACCAGCAGCGCCATGCCCAGTCCCGTGCCGGGTGCAATGAGCCCCAGATTCCCGCTTCTTGCCGGTCTTTGTCCATTCAGTGCAACGAACTCACTTTTAGTCAAAACGGGCACAGCCCAAGCAGTGGCAGCCAGGTCGTTGATAAGGCGCACTTTGTCCCAGCCAAAGCGGTTTTTGATTTTTCTCTCAGAGACAGTCCATGGCAGGTTGGTGGTCTTGCAGCGCCCGTTTTTTACAGGGCCGGCAATACCAAGGCATGCACTGCTAATGGAAACCGGATGTTTTGCAAGAAACTGTTCAATGATTTGCTCGAGATTGAGCGCTTTTCGGCTGGGATAGGTCTCAATTGCTTTTGGCAGAGGACGTCTTTTCCCCTTAAGAAAGAGGCCAAGATTTGTCTTGGTCCCGCCAATGTCGCCTGCCAGAACCATGGTTAGACCCTCAGGATAAGTTGTCATCATGATATATTCGGTCGCGGCAGCAACCCTGCCCGTTCTATAATCTCTGGAAGTTTTTCCTCGCACCCAATGGCGATGATGTGGACCCCCCTGACTCCTTTTGTCTGCTTGATCTCTTCTATGTTCTCAATGCAGATCTTCATGCCTTCCTCTTGCTGTTGCTCTTCGGCAACAGCGCCAAGACGATCCATGACCGTATCGGGTATCATGATCCCCGGGACCGTATTTCTCAGGTACTGAGCCATTTTGACTGATTTGAGCGCAATGACCCCGGCTATTACAGGGCACTGATCTGTTAGACCCTGATCTTTTGCCTGGTTCAACCACTTTTTGAAAGGTTCCATCTCAAGTACAGGTTGGGTTTGAATAAACTCTGCGCCTGCTGCGATTTTTTTCTCAAGACGGATAATATGCAATTCAAGGGATTGAACAAAGGGATTTGCAACCCCTCCGACAAAAAATCGCGGGCTTCCGGAGATCTTTTTGGCATTCATCAGACACCCGTTATCTCGTATCTCTCTTACT
>DAOUWN010000081.1 GCA_030667105.1 Deltaproteobacteria bacterium | reverse complement strand
TTCGGATTTCGAATTTCTGGCCGAAAAATAGGAGGTTTTCGTTCAGACACTAGTTAGGTCTTCCCCTGTGGTGACGAGACCAACTCTGACGACACGCCACATACGAACCTCTTTTCAGTCATCTCCGTAAGATCAAGGTCGCATCCTTTCGGAGGTTGCGCCTTCCCAATCTCCGTTCTTGTGTTTGCTTTTACTGGTTCCACCTGACGGTCATGAAAAAGCCCTTGACGAACGTCCCTCTTGGAAAGACCGCCTTTTCCATTTTCTGCAACAATCATGTAACGTTCATCCCCTTTGGTGGCCGGCCGGTCAGAAGGTGTTTCGACAATGTCCGATCGCGCAAACGGAAAGAAAATACCGTCTTCGGCCTTCAACCCCAACTCGACAAAGTACGATCTCTCAGGGCTCTGCAGATTTACATACCAGTTCTTGGATTGAAGGTCGACATTGACGTCGAAAAAGCTGCAAGCATTCGTTCCGTCGAAAACCATGTTGGTGACGTCATAGAACCTCAGAGCAGCCCGTGATCGTCCGTAATCACTGCCGAGTCCCTGTTTTGCCTTCTCAAGTTGGTCTGAGGCGATCTTCCAGTAGACATGCACCAGGTAGGGATCAACAGGCAGTAAAACCACTCTGGTTTCGTCGTAGGAGTCGTTCAGTTTCATAGTCTGTTCGTTCTGAAAGTCGCTTTTTTTCTCACACAACATATGTTGCAAAACATAAAACAAAAATGAATCAAACGATACAAAAAATCTAAGCACAACTCAATTCCAATCAGATTCAGTCGTCCTGCACCGAATCCCTTTTGGTGATCAGCACGATACCTTGCCCCGGTCTGAGTTCGTATGAAAATGGCCTCGGGATGTACTCCATTGGGTATTCCGGAGAGAGATCAATGAGCGGCGCCCCTGCTTGCACAAACTCCTGCAGGTTTTCCGCATGGAAATGTTGTCCGTTGCCGGCATCCTTGATTAGAATAAAGAGAGCCTCCTCTTGGGTAGCCGTAGATGCTTTCCACATGAGCAGAACATTCGGATTGCCGTGGTTTAAGATCTCAGTCGGGGCTTCCTCCTGAAAAATTGTGTGCTCTTTCTTGATATTGTTCACCTTTTTTAGGAAAGAGGTCAGATCAATGTCTGTTTGTTCCCAATCCTCCGGTCTTGTTCTTACCACGTGGAGTTTTTTGCGAAAACCGAACTCGAACCCCATAGGCATCATGACACCTGCTGAAAAGAGCGCCGAAAAGAGATAGCGTTGCTTTAGTCCTTCTGTGTTGCCATGGAGTTCCTCGCAGAGTCTCACCGTATCGTGGCTTTCCGGAAAGCTTACGGAGGGGACGATGTCTCGCGTGAGCGCATATTGCTTCATTAACCAATGGCTTTTGAAATCCCACCACCTGGAGCTGTTGAATATGTAATCAAAACCGGCGCTGGCGGTTTTTCTGGTCTGGTCCGGTTGACATCCGAGTGTCTCTGCAAAAAAGGTCACATCAGGACTCATCTTCCTTGTCTCACTGATGAGTCTTTTCCAAAGGCTCCCCGGGACCTGATACGCTGCGTCACACCGAAACCCCTTGAAACCCAATTCTACCAGAAACCTTGCTATGTCTAAAAAAAATTCAAGGAGCCCCTCTTTGTCCCTTGTATTTCTGTGATCGAACCTTGCCAGGTCCTTCCAGACTACCTTTTTCCCGTTTTCGTCACAGAAGGGATGAGCAACACGGCCTTTGGCATCCCAGACAAACCATTCAGGGTGTGACTCAATCAGATCCGAATCGGAAGAACAGTGGTTGATCACGAGGTCTATCATCAACTTAAAGCCCATCTTTTCTGCGGTCTTGATCGCATCCTCTAGCTGTTCTTGAGGTCTTTTTTCACTTTTCTCGTCAACCAGAAGGGGGTTTAAGGCGTAATAATCGGCTATTGAATAAAGGCTGCCCGACCCGCCCGGACGCTGAATGGGATTCACAAAGACCCAGTTAAAGCCCATTTCAGATGCCCTCAAGAAGTGTTTTTCCCATTCTGCAAACTTTCCGGCCAAAAGAGGAAACAAGTTGTATATGATCATTTTTTCCGGTGGTCTCATAATTTCATTCCTTTGTGAAAGCCTCACTACAAGGCCTCAAGATTTCTCTTGCACGCCTCCAATGCAAGTTGATAATTTTGACTAAGAACCCACAGCCAGTAGTTCATACGTTCCGCATTTGTCTTATCCTTCCAGTGATCAAAAAGACAAGAAGCATCACCGAGAGGAAGCCTTCCTTCAGAAGGGTGAATCTCGAGCGTGAAAGAGACCCGCTCGGGACCAAGGAGTTCCAGCGCCAGCGTTATGATTCTTGAAAGGCCGGAAGGTCCAAACATCGGGGCAAGGGATCTTCTGTTGTTGTGCTCAAAAGGTATGGAAATTTCGTCCAGGAAACTCAGGTGGTCTGAAATCCCCAAAGGGCTGGTTGAAAGGGGGTGCCCGTCGTGCAAATGGAAATGCAAAGGCTTTGCCAAACCGCCAAGCGCCTGAATTACGTGAAGCACTGCGTCCAATGCAGTCCGAACCGCGCCTTGAACATCCTCGATTACGTTCGGCAGTTCGGGGTCATAGGGCGCGAGAGCGCATATATCCTTGTCCGGATGGTCCCGCAAATAGGCCGTTCTTGCTTGCCATAACCCGATATGGCCTATGTCGATGCAAGCGCTTACACGTTCGAGATCCTCTATTGTCTTAAGGATCTTGATGAAGAGATCAATTTCCAGGCCCACAGCATATTCAACAAAAAGGTATGGGCATCCTTGCACCTTTTTGGCCGTAGATGCCACCTCGCGCAGTGCAGCCAAATAGTCGTCAAAGCGGGTCCTGATTTCGACCTGATCATGAATGACGAATCCAAAGACCTGATCTTTGAATCGTCTCATAAAATCCATGATCAAGTTCCGGCCTTCTTCCTCAAGCACATTTACTGCCCTATCCAAATGAGCCACCGCATGGGTTTCAGGAGTTGGCCTGAATCTTAATATCCCCTCCAGTTCCATAGGTGTTTCCGAATAGAATTCCGTTCCAAGACCTGCCTCCTTAAATCGTAGGCCGGCCAGACGCAAAAGGGCATCGTCGCCATCAATCCTTTTCTGAAAAAGCGCCAGAAACGGCGGGAACGAAAATGGGTTATTCTTTCTGCTCAGCATCTCTCATTTCCCCCTGCTGGGGCCGGGCTTGTACCAGATAAATCTCATCTGCCAGGACAAGCCCCTCTATATCCTGAGGTCCTCCCAGTGCATCCTCTACAAATCGGCCGATTCTCCCCAGGCGACTCCCTAACCGCCGGCCAAAAACCTCATTTTTCGATAGCTCAATCCTGGAATAATCTATTGTTTTGCGCCTGAAGCTTCCTGAAGCATCAGGCCATAGGGCCTGGCTGAAACTCGCAAAGGCCCGCATTCGAACTGTTCCTGTATGCTTATTGCAACCCATTCGATAGGCAGCGCCAGGGATTCGGCCAGAGGCCAGCGTTTCACCCAACCCCACTGCCAGCTCAACGCAAGCCTCATCTCGTTGATGATCTACTGGATTGACCGTGTTCATGATGAACGAAAGCTCCGGGATAAGCATCTGCTGGATGAGCACGGCCACGTGGGCCCTATCATGGGGGATGCGAAGCCTTCTTCTGTTCATGGCTGCACCTTCGCTCCACAGGGATGACCAGACTTTGCTGACCCCCTGAGCCACATCAGAAGGCGACACATTGCCAACCGACTCATAAAGCCCGGCCCCTGACAATCCTTCCAAGTCCTCGCAATTGGCGCTGGAACGTACCATGAGCCGCTCATTCTTGGAAAACCTTTCCATCACACCAGACACGATCTCATGGGGCACGTCAAGCTGCCGGATCATGCCTCGCAGTTTTCCCAGAGCCTCCAAGAAATCGCTATTTTGCAGTTCATTCAACTGATAGACCAATGCCCGGTACGCCTGTCTAAGGGCCGGTCTGGTAGCAAGCGACGCCTCCATCACGCCAAATGGAATCACAAGTCCCGGAGGTGTGGCAAAGCCTGCCTGCTCAATGCGCGACATCTCTTTGAGCCGTCTTACTCCGTCCGCCTTGCTCCCTCCTGTCTGCAAAGTGACCTGATCAAGCGGAAGCAACGTGAGCTGGGAGCTCAAAAACACATCAGGAACCTCAAGGTCTTCCTGCCTTGTCTCTCCTTTTCGGTCGCTTGCGCCTTCATCTTGCACGTCGGATAAAATCTCCAGGTTCATCCTTGTTGCAGACACATCCAGCATGACCCGCTTCCCGACAAAATGTCGCAGTTCCACAAAGCGCTCTTTATCTTCGGACGCCACAAATACGACTTTTGCTTGTCGGGCTCGAACTGCAAGGTGCGAAAGGTAAGGAGTCTCATGGGCCACAATCATGCCGCCCACGCCTGCGGGGACTTCTTCATCTCCTTTGACTTCATCAAGGAGCGCCACAATCGATTCGTCAAAAGGACCAGTTAAATCATGAAGGCAAAGGGCTTCTGCCAGACGGCCCGATACCCTCCCTGACACGATCGGGTCCCATGGCGGCAAGGCCGCAATCGTCCGAATACTCTTTAAGAGAGGGCCCACAAGTTTTGAGAGTTGGAAGACCAGGTGGTTTCGAATATCGGCCTCACAAAAAGCCTTTATGGCCTCCTCGGCCACACCCAGGGCCCGGCCCAACCGTTCCACCTTGTCGGAAAACAAGGATAAGATCTTTTTGCAATAGACTTCTGCCAGTCGCCTGCATCGATCAATTGTAGCTTTAAGGCGAATAAGATGCATCCGGTCTCGGGGGTCAAACCCCTGACGCCAAGCAGCCAACTCAGATTCTATGGCCTGGCATTCGTTGGCATCAAAGCCGCTGAGGCGTAGGTTCTCAATTGTCAGGGCCAGCAAATGAAGCGCCGGCAACCAGGGTATCTTGTCCTTTAGACCGTCTAAGTGATTGATCACCCGGCTCAAGAGCACAAAGGAAAAATCTTCCAGCCTGATGTCTGCCAGTTGAAGATCTTGTGCCCCAGCCCTGGTGTTTCCTCTTAGTTTTTCCTTGAAGTGGCTGCGAAGCTTCGTCATAAGCTCGAATGCAGCTTCCAGCTCCTCGGGGGAAACCGCTTTTTCTTTGGCATCAAGAAATTCACGTATCAAGTCGGCTTCCCGGGCACGGCTTTTCTGACACAGTGCCACAAGCTGTTCATCTAGAGAGCGGGCATTGAAAAACTCCTTGAGCTCCTCATGAAATCTCTTGAATGCTTCTACGAAAGCAGGTGAATAGTTGGCCCCGGCGGCCGTTATCTTTGCAAGGAGGCCGGCTGAGGTGGCAAGATCCTCAGGGCCTGCGCAGCGATGCAATTTGTTCTGGAGCGTATGCTTGATCTCTTGCTTTAGTTTCTTGGGGATATCGTTTCTGTGGGCAATGTCCCGTATGCGCGTAAGCGGCTCCGACTTGGTGAACGCGTTGTCGTAGGAGGGCAGCCACGGATAGATCTTCCTTATGATGAAAACATTTTCCGGCGTGGTGATTCTTGCCAGACGGTCGTGGATGCGCCTGGCCATCTTTGCATGATGAGACGGGCGGTAGTGCCTCCCATCCTCCCCGGAGGGGATTTGGCCCGTTCCGATGAAACGGAGGTAAGTCGCCAGGTAAACGAGTTGCTCCGTGCTGAGGGCCCTTGTATTATCAGTAACACGCTCGCCGATCCAAGCAAGTTTATCCCTCCAGCTCCGGCATCGTTGATTTGCCCTAGCAATCTTGCCCGCAAAATCATCCCCATGAGCCACGTTGGGTTCAACAACGGATCTTGCCGAATCGCCGATTATTTCGCGTAGTCTGTTGCGTATCTCAATAAGCAAACTTGGTGGTTCCGGCCACTGCTCTAAGATGATGCAGCCTGCAAAATGGCGATTTTTTATATGCTCTATAGCTCCCCTTATACCAGAGGCATCTTTTCCTGCGGGGCCGGTGAACAGGGGAAGGTGGCTGTCATAGTCTCCGTAGTTTTCGTGCATATGGACGTGGATGACAGGAATCCCGGGATCGAGGAGATCGATGAACCTGATGTAGTCGTTGCGGGTTGCCTCACACAGATTGGCATGTCCAATATCCAGGCACATCCCCACACGAGTAGCATCCGTCAAGGCGAGGTTTGCGAGCTGCGCAAATAGCTCATTGAAGTCCTCCGGTCCGGTGACCGGCGTGTTCTCTATGGAAAGCTCTATCCCGAGCTTTGCCAGATCTTCTATCAAGGGTATTATGGCTTGGACATAGGAAGTAATCCCCTCATCCGTATAGAGGTGAATATTGAAAAGCGAGGCGCTGATATCGTTTGCGAACTCAATGTTTTTGAGCAGGACTCTGCGATCTTCCTGTCTCAAGGGGTTTGCCTGCCAGGGCGCGTGCACCGAGAGGCGTATGTCGTGCTTAAGGGCCGTATCCTTTACGTAATGACGCGTCTCTGCGTCCAGGTCGCTTTCCTCCCAACCCTCGCCTGATTCTTTTTTGTCAGGAAACCACTCAAAGGCATCAAAACCGTTGGCAAGCGCGTACTCAAACGGTTGTGTCACTGTTGATGCCGAGAAGGCGCTCTGATTGCCGATTCGGATACCCGCTGTTCTATTCACTTTCGATTCCTACCTGAGGGCGCGTCTGCACCACGTAGTACTGTCCGTTTACGTAAGCGCCCTCAATGTCTTGCGGAAATCCCAATGCCTTTTCGACTACCGTTACGATGGAGGCAATGCTAACCAGAAATTCCTTGCGAAATGCATTATCACAAACGAGCAACTCCCTGGTGTAATCCAGCAAGACCTTGCGTGGTGGTTCCAACATGACGCTGTCATAAAGGCCTGCGCCGGCATAACCGGGCAGATCCTCTCCGCTGGAATCAGAACGGAATATCAGACCGCTTCCCAAAAGACCCGCGCTTTTGCTCGGAAAGGCCAGGATCTCTGGTTCATCTGCTCCCTTTTTGCATGTGAAGCTGAAAGCCTTCCCAGGATAATTGCCCACCAGTGTCTCTCCCAGCCCCGGGACGACCTCTGCATAGATTTCATCCCTGTTGCCCGTAAGAGGGTTAACCGTGTGGATCACGAAACTATAATCAGCCTCAACCACCTCTTGAACGAGCACTGCCATGAAAAGAGCTTCATGGGGAATCCCTCTTGCCCTGCGGCTAAGATACGCCCTCTCGTTCCACTTTGAGGCCCATACCTTTTTGATACATGTCAACGCATCTTCCCAGTTTACAGGCAAGGCAAAACCTGCCTCCTTCATTACCTTATGAAGAGCAAGGGCTAGATCATCCGGCGCCTTGAGGGCCATCACGGTCTTGCGGAGATTCCCGAGCGCCTCATCGCTTGTCTTTTCGGTTGCCTCATCCACCTGCTGCGTCAGCGCCTCGTAACGCTCGCCAACCTCCCTGTTGTCTTTGTGTGCAAGGATCTTTTCAAAAACCCCAAAGGGCAGCGCCACCGAAGTGGGAAGGCCAATCCAACCGGGCAAGTTGCCCTTTAGGCGTTTCAGGTTGTTGGATTTTCCCCCAACGTTTCTGTCGTTGAAATCAGATGCTGACACGGCATAAGCAGTGAAAACCGGTTGAGACATGGATGGAGGAACCTCAAACATTGGCCGTAATGGGGCTTTTGTCTCCCCGGAACTCTCTTCAAACACAATGTCACCGGCTCCACTCACCCTTAAGTTGAGCAGGCGGCCGTCCAGCGACTTCAGTTTGGCGATGATTTCCTGGTCGTAGCAAGTGGCGAAAAGCACACGGGCATTTCTGGCACGAATCGCAACATGCGATACAATGTCTGTCGTATCCGGCGTGATGAGAGCAGTGACCCCTTGCGGGATCTCCTCATCTCCAGCAATCTTATCGGCAACAATTACCGTTGGTTGAGCAAAGTC
>DAOUWN010000068.1 GCA_030667105.1 Deltaproteobacteria bacterium | reverse complement strand
GCGGGTAGCGCAGACCAATGACTAACACGCCCTACCCATGGTGCACGCCCCGCCACCTTCCCCTGTGCGTTCAGAATCCAGGATGTAGCCATACTCCAAACGTATCGGGCCTATGGGTGAGTACCACCGAAATCCATAACCTATGCTCTTTCTAAGGCTCCCGAGGTTTAGGCTCTCTTCATTATCATAGACATTTCCCGTATCGTAGAAAAGGACTCCTCTCAAGCCTGATTTTTTTATGATCGGAAAGAGAAACTCCACGTTAAACTGCACCATCTTGTTCCCACCGATCTTATCATTCGTCACCGGGTCCCTGGGAGTGATATCCCGCCAGTCATAACCACGCACCGATCCCATACCGCCTAAGTAAAAACGCTCCCATGTGGGCACTTTGCCGGCAGCGTCCCCGTTAATGAAGCCAGTGCGGCCATGTAGCACGCCGACTGTATCCCAGAAAAGGGGGATATACCATCCAGAGTCCGCAATATATTTAGTAAACCCAATATCTCCGCCAAAAGGTGTTCCTGCATGTTTCACTGTCAGGCTGTTATAGGAACCTTCTGTGGGGTTGAAAATCCGATCCCTTGAATCCCGGCGTAAAACGCCGGTCACAGTATGCCCGATATTTGTCCCTTCAAATTCTCTGATGGATGACGAAGCGTCATCCGTAAGATTTTCGATCTCAGCCCGGTCATAGTTATAAGAAAAATATGCCCTGGTATAATCAAAAACCGGATAGCTGGCCCGAAGGGTTGCCCCAATGCTATCTTTGTCATAGGTATCGTAGTCCTTGTTCGTGTTATAAAGATCAACGCCAGCTGTCAGGGGAATATCAAAAAGCCATGGTTCGGTGAAGCTGAATGTGTAAGTGGATGTTCTGCTGCCAAGCTGGCCCCTGAGGCCCAAGGTCTGTCCTCTGCCAAACAGGTTCCTCTGTGAAATCGATGCCATACAAAACAAGTGATCCACTGAGCTGTATCCGCCGCCAAAGCTGAATGCGCCGGTGGGCTTCTCGGTCACATCGATCTTGACAATCATCTTATCTTCTGCGGTTCCCTGTGTGGTATCGAGCTTTATGTCTTCAAAATAATCAAGGCGATAAAGGTTTCGTGTCCCCCTCTTTAAACGTTTCCCGCTAAAGAGTTCCTGCTCGTACACATCTAACTCTCTACGAATGACCTTATCACGCGTCTTGGTATTACCGGCAATAATGATCTTTTCAAAATAGACCAGTGGCCCCTTGTTTATGACATACGTGATATTGGTCTTATGTTCTTCGAGCTCCTGGTCAATACGTGGAGAAATATCTGCGTATGCATAACCCTCGTCGGAGTAAAGGTCGCCCAAAGCAAGGATGTCTTCCCTTAACACTTCTCGGTTATACATCTTTTCCTTGTTGATCCGTATCTTCCCAAGTAACGTCTCTTCCGGCTGAATCAGATCGCCTTCAATCTTCACCTTTCCAACCTCAAACTGGGGCCCCTCTTCTATCTTGACAGCGACATTAATCCTGTTCTTCTCATAAGTAAGATGAGGTTCGCCAACTCTTGCCTGAATATATCCATGATTGTGATAGTAAGCAGCTATCTTTGATATGTCTTGCTCCAGGACCTCACGATCCAAATCCCCTGATGAGGTAATCCACGAAAAGAAACCCTTCTCTTTTGTCTTCATCAGACCCTTCAACATATCGTCATCATAGGCGCTGTTTCCCTCAAAAGAGATGGTCTTGATAAAAACCTTTTCACCCTCATCAATGACAAACTCAACATTGGCACTATTCTCTGATACAGACTCTATCTCGTACGCAACTTCGACCTGGTGATAACCTTTTTCCTTGTAAAGCCTCCTGATTTCCCCCAGGTCGCTCTGAAGCGTGTTGACATTCAAGATAGACCCCGGTCTCGTGCCAACAACCCCCTTGATCTCTTCATCATCGAATTTCCTGTTCCCTCTTATCATGATGTGGCGTATTGTTTCCTTTTCTTCAACCTCAAAGGTAACCACCTTCCCCTCAGGTGTGCTGGTGACGTCCACGCGAATATCACCAAAATAACCCATCTTATAAATTGATTTCACATCATCTCTGAGGACCTTTGCAGAATAGATATCACCACTCTTGATCTTGAGAACTCTCTTGATAGCTTCAGCTTCTATCCGTTTGTTCCCTGCTATCACGACCTCTGCCACTTTCTCTCGCTTGAATATCCTAATGCCGATGTCCTGCGCCAGCCTCCGAACAGAATCTAGGAGGTTCTCAATATCCTCCCCTTCCACATAAAGCGTCTGTGGAGGGGTCTTTCCGAAGGATTCTATAACCTTGGCATCCAGGCTGTACCTTGTTCCAATCTGCGTGAAACTTCCGAGCACGACAAAGTCGGCTGCCGTATCAACCCCCATATCCCGGAAGTACTTCAGGTCAAGGCCTTCGGTCTTCTTTGGCGCTGCTTCAGCCAGGGCCAGGGGCTCCACCACTGTAACCCCTTCATCCGTCAGTTGCTGGGAAACCAGCCTCCGAATCCGGTCCTTCAGAGAATCAAGGCTTTCATGCGCATGCACATCAAATGGAAGAACCAAGACACGCACAGCCTCCTGGGCCATGACTGTCGTCTGGAAGGAAAACAGAAAAAGAGTGACCAGTAAACATCGTCTGAACATAGCAGCCTTTAACCTATCGGTACCGCCTTGCCATCTATCAGGGTCATCTGGCGAGACAGTCTCTCAGCTAACTTCATGTTGTGAGTCACAATCACGGCTGTTATTCCATCATCGCGGTTTAATGACATCAAGAGGTCATGAATGGTTTCACTGGTTCTGGGATCCAAATTGCCAGTGGGTTCGTCCGCCAACAGAATTATTGGTTTTAACACCAAAGATCTTGCTACAGCAACCCTCTGTTGCTCTCCACCCGAAAGTTCGCCCACCGCGTGTTTGAGTCTATCCTTGAGGCCCATTCGCACCAAGATGCCTTCAGCCAGTTCGCATGCCTTCTTAGAACTCACGCCCTTGATCAAGGCAGGCATCATTGCGTTTTCCAAGGCGTTAAACTCCGGGAGCAGATGGTGGAACTGAAAAACAAAGCCAATGGTCTGATTGCGGAAAGATGCCAGCTCTTCATCATCGTAACCAAAAACGTTTTTCCCTTCAAAGTAGACCTCCCCCGAGTCAGGTCGCTCCAGAGTCCCCAGCACATGAAGTAAGGTCGACTTGCCCACACCGGAAGCGCCCACTATGGCGACCATCTCTCCATGCCATATTTCCAAACACACACCCCGCAATACATCTACCCGGTTGCCATTTGTGACGAACGACTTGTTGACGTCTGCCACCTTTATCAAAGGTTCCTGGCTACTCATATCTGATAGCTGAGGCTGGCTCCAACCGGGAAGCCTGATATGACGGATAAAGGGTGGCTAGAAAACTAATGGCCACAGCCGACAAAGCAACAAGGATTACGTCAAGGGCCTGCACTCTAACGGGCAGCGTGGAGATATAGTAGACATCGCTCGGAAGTTCAACAAATTGATATTTCTTTAGCAAAAAACAGAGAATGCCTCCTCCCATCAACCCAAGGATGGTGCCCAACGCACCAATTATGAGACCATCCATCACGAAGATTCTCCTTATGCTCTTTCCTGTTGCGCCCATGGACTTTAGAATGGCAATGTCTTTCCTTTTTTCCATGACCATCATAATCAAAGTACTGATGATATTAAAAGCAGCAACCAGAATAATCAGAACCAGGATAATAGACATCACGACCTTCTCAAGTTTCAACGCCGAGAAGAAATTCTTGTTCATTTGCATCCAGTCCTGAGTCCAATAACCAGCGCCTAAACTCTCTAGAATTCTGCCGGAGATCTTATCAACACGGTAGATATCGTCTACCTTCACCTCAATGCCATGAACAGAACCTTTAAGCCTCAAGAGTTGCTGCGCTGCTTCGATAGAAACATAGGCAAATGATGTGTCGTAGTCATACATCCCCGAATTGAAGAGACCAACGACCCTGAATCTCTTCATATGAGGCACTCGAGCCCCAAGGGGCGTCAGGCTGCCACTTAACGGTGAGATGGCGTGAACATCGTCTCCCGGATTTGCCATGAGCAGCCTGGCAAGCTCCTTTCCCAAGATGATTCCCGGAGGAGAACCCGTTCCCGTGTCAGTCTGTGGATCCTTCATACTTGCCAAGGCTTGTAAATCGCTCCCCTTCATACTCTTTTCCAGGTCCAACACGCGACCCGCTCGCAAAGGGTCGATGCCCTTCAAGACTGCGCCGGAAACGCAGGATCCGCAGCGAAGCATGATCTGGCTGTGAATGAAAGGGGCTGCGGCCTCTATCCCCTCCACAGCCTCAATTTTTTTCGTGACGTCGGCATACTGTGCCAGCTCGCCACTTCTGCTCATAACTCGGATATGAGCGTTCATTCCCAGTATTTTTGATTTTATATCAGACCCAAACCCTGTCATGACGGCCAGAACAACCATCATGGCCATAACACCCAGCATAACTCCGGCAACCGATATAAATGTGTTAATTGAAATAAAGGCCTGCTTTCGTTTGGCCCGAAGGTATCGGAGGCTCACAAAGAGTTCAAAAGACATGGTTTACGTCTCGGAATTTCTACAAAATATTGAATTTACAGGGAGCCGTTGATGCTTGGATTTATGCCTCGCATATCGTGAGCGAAGCGAACTAAGTTCTGCTCTTCAACTGGGGAAAAAGGATCACCTCGCGGATGGAGGGCACATCGGTCAGCAACATGACAAATCGATCAATGCCGATACCTTCACCAGCGGTGGGAGGCATGCCGTATTCGAGAGCTAGCACGTAATCTTCGTCCATGTGGTGAGCTTCTTCATCACCCTCGTCGCGATCTGCAACCTGATCCAGAAAGCGCTTTTTCTGGTCAACCGGATCATTGAGTTCTGAGAACCCGTTGGCAATCTCACTGCCTCCAATGAATAGCTCAAATCGCTCGGTCAACTCGGGATCCGAGGCGCTTCTCCTGGCAAGCGGAGAGATCTCCACTGGATAGTCCACAATAAAAGTGGGCTCGATCAGCTTGGGTTCGACCAGCACATCGAACAGCTTTGTCAGGATTTTTCCCAGCCGCCTCACTTTTGTGACCTGAATCCCTTTGGATTTGGCAAAATCGAGCAATCGCTCCCGATCATTGAACGCAGAGGGATCAACACCGCCCAGTTCACTCAGTGCATCCTTCAATGATAGTCGGCGCCACGGTCCTTCCATATCTATCTTGTTCCCCTGATATGTAAAACCGGAGACGCCCAAAACACGGTGGGTTACGAACCTAAACATCTCCTCTGTCAGAGTCATAAGATCTTCGTAAGTGGCGTAAGCAACATAGAACTCCAGCATAGTGAATTCCGGATTGTGCTGCGTTGAAATACCTTCGTTCCTGAAATTCCTGTTTATCTCGAAAACCCTTTCAACTCCCCCAATGACCAATCGCTTCAGGTAAAGTTCAGGTGCAATACGCAAGAAGAGTTCGACTCCCAAGGCATTGTGAAAGGTCTTAAAAGGCGTGGCCTCAGCTCCTCCGGGCAATGGCTGCATCATGGGAGTCTCCACCTCCAAGAAATCTCGCTCCAGTAGGAACTCCCTGAAGGTCTGAATGATCCGGGCCCTGTTGACAAAGATAGCCCGAACTTCAGGATTCATGACGAGGTCAAGATACCTCTGGCGGTAGCGTTTCTCTGTATCCTTTAGCCCGTGGAATTTTTCGGGCAATGGCCTAATCGCCTTTGACAGCAGACGAATCTCTTTGGCCAAGATAGTCCATTCCCCTGTTTTGGTAAGAAATACGGTGCCCTTGATCCCTATGAAGTCGCCAATATCGAATTTCTTGAACAAGTCATAGGCTTTCTGCCCAATTTTGTCTTGCTTTACGTAGGCCTGAAGCTGACCAGTGTAGTCCCTGAAATGGAGGAAAGTGGCTTTTCCAAAGGACCTGCGCCCTATGATGCGGCCGGCCATCGAAAAAACGGCCGTATCGTCCACGCCTTCCTTTTGTTTGCGAATACACTCTCTTACGCTCTCGACCGTGTGGGAAAGCCTAAAATCATTGGGATAAAGCTCAACCCCTTCATCCACCAAGGCCTGTGCTTTTTCTCGTCGTTGGCTAACAACTTCACTCGTCTCGTCCACAGTACAGCCGCACCTCACCAAGATATTAAAAGAATTTTGCTAACCCATTTGTCTCTATGTGTCAAGGTAAAAGGCCTGGAGATTCTATTCTCTCCAGGCACAGGACAAATGTGGTTCCCAGGCCTTCTCGACTCTCGACGTTAATACGTCCGCCGTAGGATTCCAGAAGCCTGTGGACAATTGAAAGGCCTAAACCTGTGCCTTGTGCCCTGGTGGTAAAGAAGGGATCAAAGATGTTTTTTTGCGTCTCTTCCGACATGCCACAGCCATCGTCCTTGATTGAGATTTGTGCCATATCTTCCACGACTTCAGATGCGACTTCAACAGAACCCGTTCCATCAACTGCCTCGGCAGCGTTTAAGAGCAGGTTCCACAGGACCTGACGTATATGCTTAGGATCCATTTTGGTCCATATGTTAGGGGCCAGGCGCCGCGCTACCTTTATTCTGTTCCGGCAAATAGCATCCTGCTCAAATAACTCCATGGTCTCCTCGATAGCGGAACTAAGGTCCACGGGTTCGACTTTGCCTGAACTGGGACGTGCAAACAGGAGAAAATCATTTGCCAGGGCATTGAGCCTATCGGCTTCTCTCAGGACAATCTGCATAAGCTTTTCTGTAACTGACGTCATGCCAACTTGATCCTTCAAAAGCTGGATCGAGCCAGTCATGGATGCAAGTGGGTTTTTTATTTCATGGGCTATTCCGGCCTCCATCTCTCCGACAGCGGCCAGCTTCTCCACCCTCTTGACATGGGACTCCATGATCTTCATGGCCGTTAGATCTTGAAAAATCAGCAAGTTGCCGATGGCCCTCCCGCCACGTTCTCGCAATGAAGACACTGAGAAACCAAGGTAACCAACAGTCCCATCACTTTTTCTAAACGTCACATCGTGACGATATGGCCCCTTTTGATGGGCTTCTGCAGATGTGTCATATCGCTGAACCACCTCCGGAAAAATCGTCGCCAGTGGCTTTCCCAAAACTTCGGCCCGCGCAAAGCCTGTTATTCTCTCAGCCGCGGTGTTGAAGGAAGTAATCGCACCTGCCACGTCCAACGTTAGCAACCCACTGTCCATACTGTGCACAATGCTGGCGTTAAAGGCCTCTAACTGTCGAAAGTCCTTCTGTTTGGCCTCGAGTTCTCTCTCGCTCCTAACGGTCTGCTGAGCAAGATAGCTGCTCAAGAAAGCGACCAAGAAACAGGCCAGCACAGTCATAAAGATCTTGTAGACGACGAACGACCCCTCATATGCCTGAACACTCAAACTTGCTTGGGTATAAAACGGCTCCAAAATGCCATAGTACTCCAAGTCTATCATGACCCCGTACTGAATGCTGCACAGGGTGGCCATGATGAGGCTCCCTTTCTTGTAAAGAAGAATGCTTGCGTAAACAATGACGACTAGATAGAGAAAAGAAAAGACACTGGCAATGCCACCCGTTACGTAGATGAGCAAGGTCACGAGCAGAGTATCAAGACCAATCTGCGCATATATGAAGCTGAGAGTTGGTCCCAGTCGTTTGAAGATCACAACATAGAGAAAAGTGAGAACATAGACAGTGCCAATGAGGCCATAGAGTACAAGGAGAGGGGGGGCAATGAGTGATTCACGATCCTTGAACTGGACGATGATAGTGGAGCCCAGCAGGAAAGTGGTAAATACGACTCGCAAAAACATCAACCACTGGAGTCTCCTAGCCGTATATCCATGTGAAATCAGTGCGTTAGAAGTGACTCCAGTCACTGCGTTAGTCGCCAACCATGCCGGCCATTTTGAAGATAGGTAGATACATGGAAATCACCAACCCGCCGATCGTAACACCCAAAAAGACCATCATAAAGGGCTCAATCATGGAAGTCAGGCTGTCAACTGCAGCATCAACCTCATCATCATAGTAGTCAGCTATCTTTGACAGCATGGCGTCCAAGGCCCCTGTTGACTCTCCTACTGCCACCATCTGACAAACCATGGACGGAAACACACCGCTTTCTGCCAGAGGGCCAGCCATTGTCTGTCCCTCACTAATAGCCCATCGAACCTTGAAGATAGCCGACTCAACGGTCTTGTTGCCTGAAGTCCTTGCCACGATATCAAGGGCATCCAAGATTGGCACCCCGCTGCTGACCATGGTGCCGAGCGTGCGAGTGAATTTGGCTACGGCCACCTTACGCAGAAGCATGCCAAAGACGGGTAGCTTGAGCATATAGTTATCCACCAGAACTCGGCCTTTTTCAGTCTTATAGAATCGCCTGAAGGCAAAGACAAAAGCAACTACAGCGCCAATAATGAAAAGGATATTGCCCTTGACAAACGTGCTAAAGCTCACGACAATCTGAGTCGGTACGGGAAGAGCCCCGCCAAAATCAGCCAACATCTTATCAAAAACCG
>DAOUWN010000273.1 GCA_030667105.1 Deltaproteobacteria bacterium | reverse complement strand
CTGTAAAGTTTATTAGCATATAAGAGAACTGTCAAATTGCTAATTTCGCTGCAAAAGGCAATCCATTATAGAAATAATCTATAGCATTAGATCGCATATTCCTATTGCAAGTCTGTCAATGTTACGTTATATGCCTACAATATCTTGGGAGTCTGAGGGAAAAGAGACATGTCTGATTTTAATTTGCGGCTACGGGAGCTCTATTTGAATAAACCCGAGTGTGTCGTCGATATTCCGGAATGGCTCCTTTCCTCAGAAAAGATTGAACAATACAGGGCCATGTCCGGTCTGGCCATTGTTGAGATAGCAGGTCGGGACAGTGTGGCTGCGGCTGTGAAAAGCGTTGAGGAAGAAGCCTTCACCGACCTGCTTCCCACTTATGTCTATACTGGGACAGAGCATGGGCCGTGGGCCAGCGTGGAACAGGCCGTTGAGCGTCTGGCAAGGCGACTGCCCGAAATCAGGGTCCATAACCTGGTCGTCTTAGGCTCTCCCGGCTTCTGGCAGGCGTTAAACGGCCGATTCATCAGTGAGCTGATTTCCGAATACGGGTTTTACACCCCATGTGTCGGCTGCCATGTTTATCTTCACTGCATCCGTATCCCCCTTGCGCTCAAACTGGGCAGTGTGCCGATCATATCAGGGGAACGGGAGTGGCATGACAAATCGATTAAGATAAACCAGACTCGCGAAGCCTTGGATATGTATCAGGACATGACAAGGCGCTTTGGTGTTCGATTGCTACTTCCTCTTCGCCATATCGCAGAGGGGGACCGGATTTCAGAAATCCTCGGATTCGAGTGGCAGGAAGGAAAGGAGCAGTTGGGCTGCGTTTTGTCGAAAAACTACCGGCGAGGCGACGGAAGCGTGCATGACACCCACCGACAGCTTCAAAGCTACATGGAGACCTTCGCCCGGCCCTGTGCCGAGAAGATCATGGAATCGTATGCGAAGGGGGATATTCCAAAACACCTGGAGATAACCGCTCAGGTTCTGGGCTCCTGTAAAAAAGGCACGGTTTAAGCGGGTTCAGACATCTCATTCCTTCCATAGATATTTCCTGTTGTGTCTCTTTGCTTATCATAGATATTTCCTATTTGCTTTATTGTCTCATCCAATGTATTATTTTTATGAAATGGAGAACCAATGAACTCGCAAAAGGTCATCAAGCGGCATGAAACCGAAACTGGCCATATGTAACTTCTTTTCAGACATTGAGACTCTACGCAGCTTTGCCCTGAGTCACGGTTTTTCTGGCATTGACTGGTCGTTTGACGCAGACGCACTTCCTGCCACGCCTGCAGAAGAGTCAAATTGGGTGCAGGGTCTGTCGGCCCTTGACACGTTTGAGGTTCGTTATCATTGCCCCTTTCACCAGATAGACCTGGGCCACGACGACCCCAAGGAGGCAAAAAAGGCTGACGGCATTTTCCATCGCATCATCCGTCTTGTTTCTAAGGTGCAGGGAAAATATTTGACGATTCACATCGGTCTCGGCCATGATTCGACTGAACCCCTTTCATGGGAAGCGACCATTGAGAACCTGCGACGTCTGGTTGAATACGGTGCAGAGCGCAGAGTGAGAATTTGCCTGGAGAACCTGGCCTGGGGATGGACCAGCAAGCCGCATCTTTTTGAGAAGCTGGTCCGCGGAAGCGGAGCGGCGGTCACTTTTGACATCGGTCACGCCCATGCATGCGAATCGGTTCGAAGTCACCACTATTCTGCTGAAGATTTCGTCACACCTCATTCCGATCGCGTTCTGAACGCTCACGTATATCATACAGAGATTTCCGGGGTCGGACACCTGCCGCCCGACCGGCTGGAAGACATTGAAGGCCGTCTCAACATCCTGCGGGATATTGGTTGCGATTGGTGGGTTCTTGAGGTTAGAGAAACTGACGGGTTGTTGCAAACCATAAAGGTTGTAGACGAATATTTGACACAATCGGAATATCCCGCCAAATTCAGTAGCCAGGGCCCGTTACCAAGCCTCACATCCCACGGCTGAGGCATAAAACGGAATGAAAATCATCCTTGTTCTTCTAGACGGTCTTGGTGATCGATCGTATAAGGTTCTCAATCACCAGACTCCCCTTCAAGCTGCTTCCACCCCAAATCTGGACCGGTTGGCTCTTCTGGGAGGCAACGGCCTTTTTCATGCAGCATTGCCAGGACAATGTCTGCCAAGCGAAACAGCCCATTATTTGCTCTTTGGATATGATCTGGAGACTTTCCCTGGCCGAGGACTGCTTGAGGCCGTTGGGGAAGGCGTGGCCTTTGATGACAGCGACGTCCTGTGCCTGGCCCACCTCTCGGGTGTAACCTGGGAAAACAGCGTGCCGATTCTTACCCAAGGTCGTGATGAGATTGAAGGGAACGCAGAAGAGATAGGGCAGCTATTGGCAGCCATCACGCCCTATGAAGCCCACGGTATCAGTTTCAGACTCCACCAGACCCGCCGAAATGATGCTATTATTGTCCTGAGCGGCCAGGTCTCGCCTTATGTATCTGATTCTGATCCCATCGTTTTGGGCCGGCCAATGGCCCGTATTTACCCTCTTTCAGACAATCCGGAGCCGGATCAGGCTCCGCGGACGGCAAAAGCATTGAATGAGTATCTGTCTTACTCTCACAGGATTTTGGCAAGCCACGAGCTAAACCGGATACGTCAGGCCGGAAATCTCTCTCCCGCAAACTTCCTGGCCACGCAACGTTGTGGGCGCCGCATTGTGCAGGAACCCTTTGATCAGCGTTGGGGCCTGAGCGGCATGCTGATCGCCTCGCCTTCGGTATACGGAGGTCTGGCTCATGAGTTGGGCCTTACGTTTGTCCGCGTCAAGGACGGCAAAGATCCCGGTCAAGACCTCAGAGAGCGCATACGTTTGGGCCTTTCCGACCCTTCCCATGATTTTATTCATGTCCATACCAAGGTGCCGGATGAGGCCGCCCATACAGGAGACCCAAAGCGCAAGGAAGCTGCTATCAGCGCCTTGGATTGGGGTTTGGATGAGTTAGTAAAAGCAGCGGAAAGCACGGATGACTTGCTGGTTGTGGTTACCGCAGACCATTCGACCCCGAGCATATCTACTCTGATCCACTCTGGCGAGCCCGTACCCGTGGCCCTGGTGGGTCCCACTGTGCGCCGCGATGATGTTGCATCCTTTGACGAGGTGAGTGCGGCAAGGGGGTGCCTTGGGTTCTTGAGGGGGCAAGAGTTGATGCTGACCATCCTGAATTTTGCGGATCGGTCATGCCTTCTCGGCCACCAACTGGGAAGCCGCAAAAGGCCTTACGTCCCGTCCACCTACGAACCATTCAAGCTGATAGACTG